>NZ_JAENWL010000015.1 GCF_016650095.1 Clostridium sp.
ACTTCTTTTTTATTATCTTCGGAATCTTTGTATAACGGCAAATTATATTTTTCTCTGATCTTAGTTTCTATTTCTAACATAACTAGAGGGTTTTCTTTAAAGTATTGCTTTGCATTTTCTCTTCCTTGCCCAAGACGTGCATCCCCATAGGAAAACCATGCACCACTTTTTTGTACAATTTCTTCCGTAACTCCTATATCTAAAACATCTCCCTCTCGAGATATGCCATGACCATACATAATATCAAATTCAGTCTTTTTAAATGGAGGCGCTACTTTATTTTTAACTATTTTTACTCTTGTTCTATTTCCCATAAATTCATCGCCTTGTTTAATTGTATCTATTTTTCTAATATCTAATCTAACCGAAGCATAAAATTTTAATGCTCTACCACCTGGAGTTACTTCTGGATTTCCAAACATTACTCCAACTTTTTCTCTTAATTGATTTATAAACACAAGAACACATTTTGACTTATTTATAGATCCAGCAAGTTTTCTTAAAGCTTGAGACATAAGTCTTGCTTGCAGTCCTACATGAGAGTCTCCCATTTCACCTTCAATTTCAGCTTTAGGCACTAATGCCGCTACTGAATCCAAAACAATAACATCAATAGCTCCTGAGCGAACTAATGCCTCCGTAATCTCTAAAGCTTGCTCACCAGTATCTGGCTGAGAAACTATTAAATCATCTATATCAATTCCTAGTGCTTTAGCATATACAGGATCTAATGCATGCTCTACATCTATAAATGCAGCAGTACCACCATTTTTCTGTGCTTGTGCAGCTATATGAAGTGCAACTGTAGTTTTACCTGAAGATTCTGGTCCAAAAATTTCAATCATTCTTCCTCTAGGTACACCGCCTATACCGAGTCCTATGTCGAGCCCTAAACAACCAGTGGAAATAGCATCTATATTTAATTTACTGTCTTCTCCAAGTTTCATTATAGAACCTTTACCGAATTGCTTTTCTATTTGACCCATCGCAATTTCTAGTGCTTTTAACTTTTCATTATTCATAAATTTCCCCTTCGGGTTCACCATCCTTTTTTAACGAACATTTGTTCTAAATTAAGTATACACCATTTGTAATGCATGGTCAATATACAAAATATAAATTCCCACTTTTTGTTTATGTTGTAATTTGTATGTAGGAACTATTCTATATAGTATTATTAACATATTCTAAAAATTTAATCACTTATCTACTCTAATTGAACCTTTGTTTTTTACAAAATAATCAACACCTGATATTATTGTAATAACCACTGCAGCACCCATAAAAACATTAGTCAATATAGCTAAGGTACTTAAAATTGGCTCTAGAACCGGATTTTTTAATGCTAAATTTAACAACAAGGCTGTAATTATAGCTACTATTTGAATAACAGTTTTTAGTTGTCCCCATTTACTAGCCGCAATTACTTTTCCTTCTGCGGCAGCTACTGTTCGAAGTCCTGAAACTGCGAATTCTCTAGCAATTATAATCATAGCTACCCAGCCTTGCACCATTTGAAGTTCCACTAATGAAACAAGAGCAGCAGTAACTAATAGTTTATCTGCTAAAGGATCCATAAACTTACCAAAATTAGTTATTTGATTTCTACTTCTAGCTATATAGCCATCTAATTTATCTGTAAGAGAAGCTAATATGAAAATAACCGTAGCCAACTCTTTTCCATATGGTATCTCTTGAACTGCCATAAATATTAAAAATATAGGCACTAAAAAAATTCTCATCATTGTAAGTTTATTCGCAAGATTCATGGCACACAACTCCTATTAAATCATATTCTAAAGTCTTAGTAACTTTTACCTTCACGAATTCTCCGATATTACAAACTAGATCTGAATCAAACAAAATAATCCCATCAACTTCTGGCGCCATTTCATAACTCCTACCAAAGTAATTTTCACCATTAAAGCCTTCCACTAAAACTTTGTAAATTTTGTTTAACTTTTTACTATTTAACTCTTTCGATATACTTTGTTGTATCAACATTAATTCTTCTTCACGTTTTACTTTTATTTCTTCATCAATTTGGTTTTTCATTTCTGCAGCGACAGTACCATCTTCCATTGAGTACTTAAATACTCCCAATTTATCAAATTTAATTTCCTTAATAAACTGTTTCAATTCTTCAAAATTCTCTTGTGTTTCTCCTGGAAATCCAACAATTAATGAAGTTCTAAGGTTTAATCCATTAATGTTTCTTCTCATCTTATTTATGTTTTCTGTTATAATATTCTTTCTTCCTTTTCTTCTCATGGATTTAAGAATATCATCACTTATATGTTGAATTGGTATATCTACATATTTGCAAACTTTATCGTTTGTTGCTATTTCACTAATAATTTCATCCGTAATTTCTTCTGCATAACAGTAAAGTACTCTAATCCATTCAATTCCACTTATTTTAGAAATTTTGCTTATCAACTTATGTAGGGTTTTTTCACCATACAAATCTATTCCATATCTAGTGGTATCTTGAGCTACTAAAATAATTTCCTTGCAGCCATGTTCACTTAAGTCCTTAGCCTCTTGTACTATGTTTTCCATCTTTCTGCTTCTATATTTTCCTCTAATATTGGGTATTGCACAATATGCACAAGCACTATCACAACCCTCAGATATTCTAACATAAGCAGAGTAGATTCCTGTAGTTAATACTCTTTTACCTTCATTAATATTTTCATCACTATAACTACAATGTTGTACTTTAATATTTTTAGAAAGCACCTCTTCTATACTATTCAATAACTTGTTATAGTCGTTAACGCCTAACATAATATCAAGTTCTGGCATTAATTCAAGAAGTTCCGCGCCATAACGCTGAGTAAGACATCCTGTTGCAATTAGTATTGAGCAATTATATTTTTCTTTGTATTTTGACATTTCTAAAATAGTATCTATTGATTCTTGTTTTGAAGATTCTATGAATCCACAAGTATTCACTAAAATTATATCTGCTAGTTTAGGATCATTTGTCATATTATATTTTTCACTTAAACTGCCTATTATAATCTCACTATCAATTCTATTTTTATCACAGCCTAAATTTACAACTCCAACTTTTAATTTTTCCACCAATTATCCTCCTACATTTGTACATATAAATTATTGTAAATGTGATTTGCAAATTAAACAAGGGTATTTGCAATTATTCTTACAGAAATTTATTGCATTAATCCTTTAATTCACTATCGCTTATTAATATTTCTCTAGGTTTGCTTCCATTTCTACCTGAAATGATTCTACGTTCCTCCATTTGTTCAATAATTCTTGCTGCTCTATTATACCCTATTTTTAGCTTACGTTGCAATAAGGAAGTGGATGCTTGACCATTTTCTACTACTATTCTAATTGCTTCATTTAATAACTCATCAATATCATCAGCCTCATCTTTATTACTCAAACTACTTTCTATTTCGTCTATTATTTCTTTTTTGTAGCTTAATTCTGTTTTCTGATTTTTTATAAAATTAACCACTCGTTCAACTTCTTCTTCTGATACAAAAGCTCCTTGTATTCTAATTGGTTTAGGCTCTCCAACCGGATAAAAGAGCATGTCACCTTTACCAAGTAATTTCTCTGCACCAGCAGAGTCCAGAATTGTTCTTGAATCTATTTGACTTGAAACTGCAAATGATATCCTTGAAGGTATATTAGCCTTTATAACACCGGTAATAACATCCACTGATGGTCTCTGCGTCGCGATTACTAAATGCATTCCCGCCGCTCTTGCCATTTGTGCAAGCCTTCCAATGTATTCTTCCACATCATTAGCACAAACCGTCATCAAATCTGCTAACTCATCAATTATAATAACAATCCAAGGTAATTTATTTTCAAGCAAGCCTTTATTAACTAATTCATTATAGCCTTCAATACTTCGCACATTATTTTCAGCGAAACTCTTGTATCTTCTTGACATCTCATTTACAGCCCAATTTAAAGCACCTGCAGATTTTTTGGGGTCTGTTACAACTGGTATCAATAGATGAGGTATACCATTATAAATATTTAATTCAACCACCTTAGGGTCAATTAATAAGAGCTTAACATCCTCTGGAGAATATTTATAAAGTAAGCTTATTATTAATGAATTTATACAAACGCTCTTACCAGAGCCTGTAGCCCCAGCTACCAGCAAATGTGGCATTTTCGTTAAATCTGAAACAACGCAATTACCTCCTATATCTTTCCCTAAACTAAAAGATAAATTTTTATTCGTAGCTGAAAATTCATTAGACTCTATTACCTCTCTTAAGTATACTGCGCTTAAATCTTTGTTTGGTACTTCTATACCAACAGCTGCCTTACCAGGTATCGGTGCTTCTATTCTTACCCCGGAGGAAGCTAAATTTAGTGCAATATCATCTGCTAAATTCACAATTTTGCTCACCTTAACACCGGCATTTGGTTGAAGCTCAAATCTTGTCACTGAAGGTCCTTTTGTAACTTGAATAACTTTTGCTTCAACTCCGAAACTACTTAATGTTTCTTGTAGCTTATTTGCATTGTTCAGTAATTCTTTTTTATCGTTTTTATTCATTTTTAAAGTAGTATTTTCATTTAATAATTCTGCAGTAGGATATTGATATTTATAATTTGGCTTTGCGCTTGCACTATTTAATTGAATTTCTTGTTCTAATTCTTGTTTGATAGAATTATTTATGTGACTTTCTTTTGATCCTCTTGCATTACTAGTCTTAATATTATTAACAGTTTCTTCTTGGTTAATCACTTCAGCATCAACTTCATTTGATTTTACAAAATCAATTATCTTAATTTTATTGCTAATAGCTTTAATGAATTTATTTTTTTCTTCATTGGGAATTGTTAATTCTTCTTGTTTATCATTAATATCTACACATAACTCTTTACTTTCATTATCCCTAGCAGTCTTTTTAATCATAAATTTTCCCTTTAGATGAATCATTGTATCACGGAGCGATATGTTTAAAATTAAAATTAAACATATAACATAAATAGCAATGAAAATTATATAACTTCCTGCAGCACCAAATAATGTATACATAGGTACATCGATTGAATAGCTTATAATACCCCCATGAAATACACTTACTGAATTGTATATCTTATTTGTTCCGTTCCAAAACTCTTCTTTAGTATAATACTTATTTAAAGATAACATTTGTATAAATAGTAATGTATTAGTTATAAAAAGTATTATTCCATAAAACTTCTTACTGAAATTTATCTTACCTTTCTTAACAATGTAACAAATCCCAATAAATATTATCAAGAACGGCGAAAGATATGCTCCCACACCTAAGATTGCAAAAAGTACGCGATTAATAAAATCGCCAATCGTACCCGATGTAGAATTGGAACTTGAAAATATATTTCCGAATATGCTAAATAAAATCAATACGCCTATTGTTATTAAAATAATTCCAAAAATCTCACTATTAGAATCTACGCTACTCACAACTTTAGATTTAGTTTTTTTTCTAGCCAAAGTAACACCTCCACCCTTAATATTTCTACAAAATATACAAATCTCCTCTAACTTTTAATAGATTTATAAATGAAATTTAAACTAACTCTCTAGAATTTTTTTTTCATATTCTATTGATCATGGTAAAAAGTCAATAAAATAGATATAAATAGGTCATAACGACCTATTTATATCTATTTTTATACTTTATCCATCATTTCATTTAATTTTGATAAGGCTTCACTAATGCCACCAACCTCATCTATCAATCCATTATCAACCGCTTGTTTTCCGATAAGTATAGTACCCATATCATTCAAAAGCTCATCAGTTTGAAGCATTAATCTATTTACAGTTTCCTTATCAATACGGGAGGTTCTAATAATAAATTCAGTTATTCTCTCTTGCATTTTATTAAAATACTCAAAAGTTTGAGGAACCCCTATTATCAGACCATTCATTCTTATAGGATGAATTATCATAGTTGCAGATGGGGAAATGAATGAATATATAGCAGCTGTTGCAAGTGGTATCCCAATTGAATGCCCTCCTCCTATTACAATTGATACAGTTGGTTTACTAAGGCTTCTAATCATCTCTGCTATTGCAAGGCCTGCTTCCACATCCCCTCCAACGGTATTTAGCACTATAAGAATACCTTTTACTTTTTCATCCCTTTCCATAGCTATTAGCTGTGGAATAACATGTTCATACTTAGTAGTTTTTGTTTGAGGAGATAACATCGTGTGTCCTTCTATTTGACCTATAATAGACAAAATTTGAATTTTATCGTCCTGTATTGGAATATTAGTTGTTCCCAGCTCTTTGATATTTTCGATCTGTTCATTTTGAGTTTCCACAACACTTTCTTTGTTCGTACTTGCTTTGTTTTTTTCAGCTTTTGACATTTGCATTCCTCCTAATCCACTTTATTTTGTGCATTAAGAGAAACTATATGCATTTTCTATCCTAATTTAAATTCCCTGTGCAGAGCATTAATTGCTTTTTCAACATATGCAGTTTCTACAAGACACCATATAGTCATATGTGAATCTGCTGTTTGCAGAACTTCAATATTTTCTCTAGTTAACGACTTAAGTATTCTCGCCATAACACCAGGTATACCTCTCATTTTCGAGCCTATAATTGAAAGTTTACTACAATCCTTCACAAAAGAATATGACATATCAAGTTCCTTTATTAAATTCTCAAATTTAATAAAATCCTTTTCGTCAATAGTAAATATTTTTTCTTTAGGAAAAACGTTTATGAGATCTATGCTTATTAGATTTACAGCTAAAATATCAAAGAGATCATCGTAGCTAGAACCCACATTTTTACAAATTTTTATTTGAACTCTATTATTCATATGTGTAATACCGGTAATAATATTTTCATATGTTTCATCTACTAAATTACTAATTACTGTACCATCACAATTGTTCATAGTATTTTTTATTACGAGTGGTATATTATATTTTCTAGATATTTCGACTGCCCTCGGGTGTATTACCTTTGCTCCTTGATCTGCAAATTGAAAGATTTCATCATAACTTATTTTTTTTATTAAGCTAGCCTCAGAAACTATTCTTGGATCAGCTGTCATAATCCCATCTACATCAGTGTATATTTGGGTCTCTACTGCATTAAGTGCCGCACCTAGTGTGGCAGCAGTAACATCACTCCCGCCTCTCCCTATAGTCGTAATATAGCCCTTTTCATCCATGCCCTGAAATCCTGCTACTACAGGAATTTTTCCCTTTTTCAGAATATCCAATATTTTTTTCGTATCCACATTGAGTATTGCTGCATTTGTATAATTAGAATCTGTAACTATACCTGCTTGTCCTCCAGTTAAAGGCACAGCATCAATACCATTATTGTTTAATTCATTACACATTATTACAGTACTTATAGTTTCACCACAACTCATTAGTAAATCTATTGCTAATGGATTTTCGACTTTAAAATTTTCATCTACCAATGATAACAATGTGTCTGTAGCGTAAGGTTCTCCTTTTCTTCCCATTGCAGATACTACCACCACTGGGAAATGTCCTTCAGCCTTTGCGTTTATTACTTTGCTTACTACAAGCTTTCTTTTTTCCCCTGTTGATACAGATGTGCCTCCAAACTTTTGCACTAATATTTTCATTTATGCCCTCCCAAATTCACCTTTGTCAAAGCTGTAATCATCTTTTTCAAAGCTGTAATCATCTTCTTCGAAGCTGAACTGTCGTTAAATATGAGATTTTTTCAAAAATTCGTTATCAACATCAATTATTATAGTTCTTGAACCTATTTTTTTAACATATTCCCAAGGTATTTCAATGATTTCATTATTGTGAAAAAAACTAAATTTAGAGCTACCTTCATTTATAATTAAAAATTTTAAAACACCATTTTCATCAATAACTACATCATTACTACCCAAATTACTATATTTATCACCATCATTTATATTGATAATTTCATATCTTTCCATTTCACTATACAGTTTTATATTATCTTCCATATAAACATCCTCCTTAACAATTCTATTAAAGAAACCTTCAAATTAATAGCAATTCAGTATGCTCGCCTATTCTAGTCGCGTCTAACCTAGCCTCGTCTATTTATTTTCATGCCACTAAAATACTATGGAATATATTAAGGAGTTATGCATAATTTTCATATACTTTCAAATAAATTTACCTATCCATAGAAACAATATTACCTTTAAAAACTTTTTTAAGCATCTCTTTTTCTTTGCCTACATAAGCAGAATTTATTATTCCGCTTTTAAAAGTCTTTTCCATTACAGCGTTTACCCTTGACATATCTATTTCATTAATTTTTCGCAGGACATCTTTAGGCGTATTTATTTTATTTAAAAACATGACAGCTCTCCCATTACTAAACATTCTACTGCTTGTGCTTTCAAGCCCTAGAATATAACTCCCCTTTAACTGTTCTTTAGCTTTGTTTAATCTTTCACTATCAATTCCTAATCTAGCAAATTTGCTTACCTCTTCTTTTATTGAATCAATAGCCACTTCTGCGTACATTGGATTTAGCCCTGCATAAATGCTTATAATACCTGTATTTTTAAACGCTGAAATATACGAATATATCGAGTAACATACACCTAATTCTTCACGAACCTTCTGAAACAATCGTGATGATGCTCCCCCACCTAATATATTGCTTAGTAATATTAAAGTATAGGTATCATCATTTCCAAGCTCTATACCAGGTATTCCAAGGCTTATATGTAGTTGTTCAATATCTTTTTTTCTAAAGTAATGGTGATTAAATATTTCAGGGCTACTATATTTAGTAATATTTTTATTTTTACAATTCCATTTACCAAAGTACTTTTGCACTAGTGATTCTATATTTTTCATGTCAAATTTACCAGATATAGATATAACTGAGTTTTCTGGTATATAGTATGAATCTATATATTCTATTAACATTTTTCTACTAAAAGATTTTACAGTATTCATTGTTCCTAAAATAGGTAACGAAATAGAATCTGTATTCCAAATTGCTTTTGTATGTAAATCTGCTAAGACATCCTCAGGCGAATCTTCACTCATATTTATTTCTTCAACAATTACGCCTTTTTCTTTTTCAATTTCATCTTCTGAAAAATTACTATTGAAAAGCATATCTGACAGAATATCAAGCGATAATTCTAAATGTGTATCTAATGCTTTTATATAAAAACACGTAGCTTCCCTTCCTGTAAATGCGTTTATTTGGCCACCCACGTCTTCGATAGCTTCGGCAATTTGTTTTGCTGTTCTACTAGGTGTTCCTTTAAAAAGCATATGCTCAATAAAATGTGATATTCCACTGCTTGTTATATCTTCATTTCTAGAACCATTTTCCACCCACAAACCTACACTAACAGAATTTACATATTCAATGTTTTCAACTACAACTCTTAATCCATTATCTAACTTAAACAAATTATACATATGCGCCTCTCCTTAATGAGAATTTATATTTACTATGTGCATATTAGGGAAATATTATTAAAAAAAATAAAAAGGCATCTAAGCCCTTCTATTATTAATTGTCTTTTTTTTCATTTTCTTTTTTTTCATTTTCACTATCTTTCATAGCATCTTTTCTTGAAAGATTTACTCTTCCTTGATTGTCTATTTCCATTACTTTTACTAATATTTCATCACCAACTGATACAATATCTTCTACTTTATTTACTCTAGCAAAATCAAGTTTAGATATATGCACTAGGCCTTCTTTATTAGGAAGTATCTCAACAAAGCATCCAAAAGCAGCTATTTTTGTTACTTTTCCTAAATATATTTCTCCTACCTTAACTGATTTAGTTAGCTCTTCTATGATTTTAACTGCTTTATTTGCACTAACGCCATCATTAGACATAATTACAATTTTACCATCATCACTAGTATCTATTTTAACACCAGTTTCTGCTATAATTCTCTTTATAGTTACTCCACCTTTACCTATTACGTCGCGAATCTTGTCAGGATCTACATTTAGTACGTACATTCTAGGAGCGTAAGGTGACATTTCACTTCTTGGTCCTTCGATACATTGATTCATTTTCGCTATTATATGAAGTCTAGCCACTTTTGCATCTATAATTGCAGTTTTAATGCAATATTTAGATAAACCATGAAGCTTTGTATCAACTTGTATAGCTGTAATACCTTTCTCAGTTCCGGCAACTTTAAAGTCCATATCACCAAAGAAATCTTCTATTCCTTGAATATCTGTTATTACTTTTTCTTTAGATAAGTCAGCGTTTGTAATTAATCCCATTGCAATACCTGCCGCCGGTCTCTTAAGTGGAACACCTGCATCTAGTAGTGCCAAAACACTTGCACTTACACTCGCTTGAGATGTTGAACCATTAGAACTTAATACTTCAGATACAACTCTAATAGCGTATGGAAATTCATCTATAGATGGTAAAAGTGGTTCTACTGCTTTTTCTGCTAAAGCTCCATGACCAATTTCACGTCTACCAGGTCCTCGCATTGGCTTAGTTTCTCCTACGCTATAAGCTGGGAAATTATAATGATGCATGTATCTTTTAGTATCTTCAACACTTATTCCGTCTAATATCTGGGCTTCTTTTAATGCTCCAAGTGTAGCAACTCCCATTACTTGAGTAAGTCCTCTTGTAAAAAGACCTGTTCCATGAGTTCTTGGAAGTACTCCTACTTCACAACTTATTGGTCTAACCTCATCAAAAGCTCTTCCATCTGGTCTTCTATTTTCATTTAGCATCATATTTCTAACTATTTCCTTTTGGATACCATATACAACTTCACCAATATCTGATTTTTTATCTGCATATTTTTCATTAAATTCATCACTTATTTTTTGTTTTATTTCATCTACTTTTACATTTCTCTCATCTTTATCCATTATGTACATTGCTGTCTTAAACATTTCAAATGAGAATTCTTTAACTTCACTTTGGAGTGTTTCATCTATTTTATCAATTTTAGGAATGATTTTCTCTTTTCCAAATTTCGCCACAGCTTCTTCTTGGAAAGCCGCAATTTTTTTACATGCTTCAAAAGCAAAGTCAATTGCGTTTATCATTACATCTTCCGGTATTTCATCTCCATTGGCTTCAATCATTGTAACATTGTCTTTTGTTGCGCAAACTGTAAGGTTCATAGAACTAGCAGTTCTCTCTTCTACAGTAGGACTCAATATGAATTTGCCATCAATTAAGCCCACTGAAACCGTTGCAACAACATCAGTAAAAGGTATACTTGATATGCATAATGCTAGTGATGCTGCGTTCATAGCAAGTATCTCAGGTGAGTTATCTTGTTCAACTGATAATACAGTACATACAATTTGCACATCATTTTTGTAACCTTTAGGAAATAGAGGCCTTAGTGGTCTATCAATACCCCTCGCTGTTAAAATCGCTCTTTCTGATGGTCTTGCTTCTCTCTTTATAAAACCACCAGGAATTTTACCAACAGAATAAAGTCTTTCTTCATATTCTACACTTAGTGGGAAAAAATCAATGCCGTCCCTTGGTTTTTCTGATGCATTTGCGTTAACCATAACTACTGTTTCTCCATAGCTCATGAATATTGCACAGTTTGATAGCATTCCAACCTTACCGTATTCAACTTTAAGATTTCTACCTGCTACAGTAGTTTCCATAATATGAATCATATATTTTCCTCCCTTCAATTTACACTAATATTATTAGTTAATATACATATTTTATTAATCTTACTGTATATATTTTTTACTATTACTTAAAATAATAGAGCGGCTAAGCCGCTCTGAATTATTTTCTTAAACCTAATTCTGCAAGAATTGAACGATATCTTTCTATATCTTGATTCTTTAAGTACCCTAACATACCTTTTCTTTGCCCAACCATCATTAATAGACCTCTTCTTGAATGGTGGTCCTTTTTATGAATTTTCAAGTGTTCAGTTAACTCTAAAATTCTTTCAGTAAGTAGTGCGATTTGAACTTCTGGAGAACCTGTATCTCCTTCATGTCTCGCATGTTTAATCATTATTTCTTGTTTTGTAACCTTTTGCATTTTACAACACCTCCGAATATAATCCCCATATTCCAAGTACACCGTTGGTTATTCGGTAAACTTAGCATAAGGTTCAAATCAATTATAACAAACTAAGACTAAATTGTAAATTATTTTTTATGTCTTAAAGCTTATTTTTCTATTTTTATCTTTAAATCATGTTCTTTTTTCCTAAAAGCATACGCTTTATCCTTTAAAAGTTGTTTTTTTAGTTCATCAATGGTATCAAATTTTACTTCATCTCTTATTCTATTTATAAAATAAATTTTAACTACTTCATCATATATTTGTTTATCAAAGTTTAAAATGTGAGTTTCCACTGATAACTTTCCACCTTGTACCGTGGGATTATACCCTATATTGGTTATAGCTTTATAAGTGTGATTATCGTATTCAACTACAGTATAGTATACCCCACCCTTAGGAATAATATATTTCTTGTTATAATTTAAATTTACAGTTGGAAATCCAATACTTCTACCAAGTTGCTTTCCCTTAATTACTTTCCCAATAGTAGTGTGAGGCCTTCCTAAAAGCTCATTTGCTTTAGTGATGTTACCCTCAGCTATGAGATGTCGTATTTTTGAGCTACTTACAATTTCATGATTAGTAGTGATAGCTTCACAAACATATAACTTATATCCTAATATACTACTATATTTTTGGAGCATTTCTACATCACCTAAATTTTTATAACCAAATCTATAATTGAAACCAACAACTATTCCCTCTGCATTATAGAAATTCACCATATTTTTTATGAATTCTTCAGGAGTTAGCTTCATAAACTCTTTATCAAAACTTACAAGATTAACAATATCAATTCCAGTATTTTCCAATAAATCTATTTTAGTGTCATTATCCATTATCAACTTTGGGCAAATTTCTTGGTTGATAATAGATAAAGGATGGTTTTCAAAAGTACAAATCATGCTTTTAGCACTATTATTCTTTGCTAATTCTACTGTTTTATTTATAAGAGACATATGTCCTAAATGGAGACCATCAAAACTTCCGAGTGCAATATATGTTGGATATTCGAGTTTTGTTTTAAAATTTTCTTTTATAACTAACATTTCAATATGCTCCTATATAAATGATTTTATTAATCTAACACCCTCTCTACTTCTATCTGCAATTCCAATAAAATCATTATTATTATTATATATACTATACATAGTATCAACCTCAAACTTACAAGTTAATGCTTTATCCTTTACTACAACACCATTTAGTAAGAACTTAACAAATCTATCCTCTATGGTAATTTTAGTATTTTTTTCGAAAATCTTTTCTATAGGCATAATAAGTTTGTTTATATTTTCATTATTTATATCCTCAATACTTATAGCATCTTCAATATGAAATTGCCCTGTAGCAGTTCTTTGTAAGTTCCACATCATACCACCACATTTTAATAGTTCTCCAATGTCATAACACAGGCTCCTAATATATGTACCCTTAGAGCATTTCACCCTAAACTTTACGTAAGGAACCTTAATGTCCATAATATCTATTCCATAAATTACTATAGGTCTTGCTTCTCTTTCTATTTCTATTCCAGCCCTTGCGAGTTCGTAAAGTTTTTTTCCATTAACTTTCAGAGCTGAGTACATAGGCGGAATTTGTTTTATTTCTCCAATAAACGAATTAATAACCTGCGTAATTTCATCATCGCCTGCAGTTACTTCATTTTCACTTAAAATCTTACCTTCTCTATCATAAGTATCTGTAGTAACTCCGAGCTTTAATTCAGCCTCATAGATTTTAAAGTCTCCCATTATATAATCAATAGCCTTTGTTGCTTTTCCTATACAAACAGGTAAAACCCCGCTAGCTTCCGGGTCTAAAGTGCCAGCGTGGCCTACTTTTTTTACATTGCTTATTTTTCTTATTCTTCGTACTACATCAAAAGAAGTAATACCTGTAGGTTTATATATATTCAATATACCCTTCATCTCATCAACTCTTTTTCTAAAATTTCCATCAATTTAACTTTAGTATCATCAAAATTAGCTTCTGCATAAAAACCTGCAGCTCTAATATGACCGCCACCTTTAAACCCTTCTGCTATTTTACTAACATCTATTAAAGATTTAGATCTTAAACTTACTTTAACACCATTTTCAGCCTCTTTTATAAGAATAGTAACTTCAACGGTATCTATTGAATCACCAAAAGTAATAACATCTGATGTATCTGTGGATGCTAACTTATATTTATCAAGCGTCTCTTTAGATATGTACATAATACAGACTTTACCATGGAGTTCAGCCGTCATATTACTAATAACCTCTCCACATAATTTTACCTTTTCAAATTTCTTATTTTCGAAAACTATTCTATGAATATTACTAAATTCTATGCCTGTATCAATAAGTTCACCTGCTATACCATGAGTTACTGCCGTGGTACTGGAATGTCTAAATGATCCAGTATCTGTAAGTAGCGAAGTGTACAAACATGTGCTTATTTCTCTGTCTAGTGGCACATGAAGAAGACCAAGCACTTCATGCACAATTTCTCCAACTGCAGAAGCTCTTGTGTCAACATAATTTAAATCTCCATATAAATCATTAGATAAATGATGATCCATATTAATTAATTCGAATTTTCGATTTTGCATGCATAAATTCGCATTAATTCTTTTAAAATCACCACAATCTAACACTATTACACACTCTGTATCATCTAATGGCTGACTTGTTTCACCATTGATTTCATTTGAGCATGGTAAAAATAGAAAAGTTTGAGGAATAACTTCTTTTGAAATTATATATACTTCCTTGTTTAATTTTCGAAGCCCAATAAGTAGAGCTAATGCGCTACCAATTGAATCACCATCTGGGGAAGTATGAAAAGTTATAGCAATTTTTTTAAATAGCTTTATTTTGTTAAGAATATCATTAATCTTCATCGCTACCATCTTTATTGCCATCTTCTTCAACTAACTCTTCTCCATTTTTTTCTTTTTCCTTTATTTGATGAAAAATATTTTCTAAATGTATTGCTCGTTCTATAGTTTCATCTATCTCTATGATAACTTGAGGAACATGCCTTAGTTTAACATGACTCCCTATTTCTTTTCTAATAAGACTAGTTGAACTTTTAAGTGCTTGAAGTGTTTCTTTTTTAGCATTTTTGTCACCAAATATGCTAACATAAATTTTCGTATAACTTAGGTCTTTTGTTGTGTCTACTTTTGTAACACTAACCATAGCACTTAATCTTGGATCCTTTATTTTGTTCTGAATTGTATTGCTTACATCCTTTTTAATTTCTTCATTTATTCTATCATTTCTATAACTAACCATACAACCCACTACTCCTTATCCTTATATTAATTTTGGTTTAACTTCTTCCATAATGAATGCTTCAAGGATGTCGCCTTCTTTAATATCATTGAATTTTTCTATACTTAATCCACATTCGTATCCAGCTGCAACCTCTTTTGCATCATCTTTAAATCTCTTTAAAGAAGCTAACGTTGATTCCGTTATTACTATTCCATTTCTAATCACTCTTATACTACTACTTCTTGTGATTTTACCGTTTAATACATAAGACCCAGCAATTGTTCCTACATTTGAAACTTTATATATTAGTCTTATTTCTACTCTACCTAAAACAACTTCTTTATATACAGGATCTAGCATACCAACCATTGCAGCTTTTATATCATCAAGAGCATCATAAATTATTCTATAAGTTTTAATTTCTACCTTCTCTTTTTCTCCGATGGTCACAGCATTATTATCTGGCCTTACATTAAATCCTATAATTATTGCATTTGAGGCAGCTGCAAGCACAACATCTGTTTCTGTTATAGCCCCAACTCCCGAATGAATAACCCTAACTTTAACATTTTCAGTAGATAACTTTTCTAATGATTGCCTTACAGCTTCTACAGACCCTGCGACATCAGCTTTAACAATCACACCAAGTTCTTTAACAGATCCTTCTTGTATTTGACTATATAAGTTTTCCATGGAAACTCTATTACTAGATTCAAAATGTTCTTCTCTTAATTTTGATTTTCTAGCTTCGGCCATAATTCTTGCAGTTTTCTCATCTTTAACTACATTAAATCTATCTCCAGCCGCTGGCACTTCAGATAATCCAAGTATTTCTACTGGTATAGACGGTCCTGCAGTGTTTATTTTATTACCCTTATCATCAAACATTGCTCTTATTCTTCCGTAAGTTGAACCAACTATTATAGAATCTCCAGTGTTTAGCGTACCATTCTGGACGAGTAGCGTCGCAAGAGGTCCTCTACCTTTGTCAAGTTTTGCTTCTATTACAGTTCCTTTTGCACTTCTACCAGCATTTGCCTTTAGCTCTAACATTTCTGCTGTTATGAGTACCATTTCTAGCAAAGTATCAATACCTTCTTTAGTATGCGCTGATACTGGAACACAAATCGTATCTCCACCCCAATCTTCTGATACAAGTCCATGTTCTGTTAATTCTTGCTTAACCTTATCTACATTAGCTCCTGGTCTATCCATCTTGTTTATAGCCACTATCATTGGCACATTAGCAGCCTTACAATGATTTATAGCTTCTTCAGTTTGTGGCATAATGCCATCATCTGCAGCCACAACAAGTATAACTATATCTGTTATTTGAGCACCTCTTGATCTCATCGCTGTAAACGCTTCATGACCAGGTGTATCTAAAAATGTAATTTTTTCTCCATTAATATTAACAGTATATGCACCTATATGTTGCGTAATTCCTCCAGCTTCTGTTTCTGTAACCTTAGATTTTCTAATACAATCAAGCAGTGAAGTCTTACCATGGTCAACGTGACCCATAACTGTAACAACAGCTGGTTTTTTATCAGTGTCCATTTCCACTTCACCGTCTTCAACTTCTTCATCGTCAGCTATTTTGCCTTCCTCATCTTCCTTGAGTACTGCAAGTGCACCATATTTCTCTATTACCTTTTCAGCTGTAGCAAAATCAATTTCTTGGTTCATTCCAGCCATAACTCCTATGAAAATAAGTTGTTTTATAACTTCAACTGAAGGTCTCTTTAGTGTGTCAGCTAAATCTTTAACTGTAATAGTACTTTTTATAACTACAACTTCATCATCTATTGCTTCAACACTATTATTTCCACTTCCTAATTCGTCTCTACCTTTTCTACCTCTTTTTCTAATAACAACCTTGTTAGCATCCTCATTAGCTAAGTTTTCATAATGTTCTACTGTTTCATTTTTATCATCTTTAAGTCCTGAATTTTCATCACTATAAAGTTCCTTTATTAACTCAGCATCCTCTTCCTCAATCACACTCATATGATTCTTGGCCTTTATACTAAACTCTTCGAATAGTACATTTATTAATTCTTTACTTGTCACTTCTAACTCTTTTGCTAATTCATATATTCTGACTTTTGCCAAATCATTCACCCCCGAAATTTAATTTACTCATCATTTACATCATTTTCGCCATTTACAGTATTTATATTATTTTCATTCCATAAACTCAATAGCTTATTGCTCATTTTTTTATCATTTACACACAAAACATTAATTACTTCTCTGCCTAGGCTCTTACCTAAAGTCTCATTAGATACTCCTTCTATAAGAGGTATACCCTTTTTACTTGCTAATCTTTTAAATTTATCCTTAGTATTTGTTGAGCTCTCTTCTGACAAAATTATAAGGGTTCCTCTTCCATGTGAGAGCGCATCTTCACATTGGTTATAACCTTCAATAAGTTTGCCTGCCTTTTTAGTTAAACCTAAAAATTGAAAAAATTTATTATTCATGATTAACCTCGTCAGCAAGGTCTATCTCGCCTTTTAGTATACCAGAAATTTCTTCACTTATTTTTCCGCCTAAATTCCGCTCTAATCTTTTTGTTTTAAAAGATTTTTCAAAGCATTCTATGTTCTTACAAATATATGCACCTCTACCTGGCTTTTTCCCTGTTAAATCTATAGATATTTCGCCTTCTTTACTACGAACTATACGCAATAATTCTTTTTTACATTTCATTTCCATGCAACCTGTACACATGCGCTGAGGTATTTTTTTAACTTTCATAAAGATATCACCTACTCTTCAGTAATGGTTTCAATTACTTTATTTTCAACAATTTCACATTCTTCCATCTTATATTGGGCCTGAGTTCTGCTTTTGATGTCAATTTTCCAACCTGTGAGTCTTGCTGCCAATCTAACATTTTGACCTTCTTTTCCAATAGCTAAAGATAATTGATTATCTTCCACTATTACCTTTGCAGATTTAGAAGCTTCTTCAACCACTACATCCAATACCTTTGCAGGACTTAAAGCGTTTGAAATATACTCTTCAGATTTCTTGCTCCACTTAATGATATCAATTTTCTCATTTCTTAATTCATTAACTATATTCTGAACTCTAGTACCTTTGGGTCCAACACAAGCTCCCATAGCATCAACATTCTCATCATTTGAGTATACTGCGATCTTAGTTCTTGATCCTGCTTCTCTTGAAATACTTTTTATTTCAACGATTCCGCCAAAAACTTCTGGTACCTCTAGTTCAAATAACCGTTTTACAAGACCTGGATGAGTTCTTGATACTCCTATTTGAGCACCTTTAGTAGTATTTTTAACCTCAACAATATATAGTTTTAATTTTTCATTAAAATTATATTCCTCGCCGGGCATTTGCTCATTTGCTCCAAGCACAGCTTCAATTTTCCCTAAATCTATAAACACATTTCCTCTATCTTTTCTTATAACACTGCCTGTAATTATATCAAATTCTTTGGTTATAAATTCGTTGTAGATGATATTTCTTTCTGCTTCTTTTATTCTTTGAATAACCACTTGTTTTGCAGATTGCGCGGCTATTCTTCCAAATTTTCTTGGAGTAACTTCAATATCAACGATATCATCAATTTGATATTTAGGACTATATTCTTTAGCTTCTTCTAGTGATATTTCAGTAACATCCTCAACTACTTCTTCTACAACTGTTTTTTGTCCATATACATGTATTTCACCTGTTTCTCTATTCATTGTTACTTTTACATTTTGGCTATTATTAGATAAATAATTTTTCTTATATGCCGCAACTAATGCATCTTCAATAGTTTGAAAAAGCAAATCTTCACTGATTCCTTTTTGGTCTACAATTTCTCTCAATGCTTCAATAAATTCCTGATTCATTTTAACTTCCTCCTTACAGCACTGGTTTCAAACTCACACTGGAAATATTTTCTTTAGGAACAGATATATTATTCCCATCATATTGAATTTCTATTTGCATATCAGAAAATCCTAATAAATTGCCCTCAAGTTTTTTCTTTCCCTCATATAGACTATTCAAATTAACTAGAACATTCTGGTCTATGTATTTTTCCAGATGACTATCATCATATAAAATTCTCTCAATTCCTGGAGACGAGACTTCTAAACAGTAACTGTCAGTTATCGGGTCTTCTACATCTAATATTTCACTAGTGGCTCTACTTATTTTTTCACAATCTTCTAAAGATATTCCATTAGAACTATCTATATAAATTCTCAGAAAATTTTCTCCTGCTTCTTTTACATACTCTAAATGGTATAATTCGCAATTGTTTTTTTCTATTATTGGCTGAGTTATTTTTCTAAGTTTTTGCAACAAGGTATTATTTTTCATTTAACACCCTCCTTTTACTAATATTTTATACATTTATTAACATAATTAATCATATTATTATAATTAAAACGCAACCATGAGTTGCGTTTCAATAAATAGAGAGTAGGACTGGCCTACTCTCTTGCAATAAAGTTATCACCGATAACTACTATATACCATTCTATCATATAAAATTTGCTATTTCAAGGGTTAATTGCATTTCCCTAAAAAAACGACAGTTGGTTTGTCTCAGGGAGCCCTTTCAAGCATCCATGATTATCTAATGACTGAATAACAGTTTTGGAAATTTTACATCGAATTCTCAAATCTTCTTTTGATATGAACTCACCTTGAGGCCTTGACAAAACAATGCTTTTAGCAGCATTTTCACCTACACCTTCAAGACCACTTAACGGAGGTCTTATTGAATCATTCTCAACTTTAAATCTAACTGCCTCAGACTCATAAAGATCTACATTTAATAATTTTATCCCTCTTTTATACATTTCATAAGATAACTCAAGTGCTGTGAGAAGACCTTTTTCTTTCATACCTATATCTTTACCCAGAGCTGTTAGCTCATCAATTTTAGCTTTTATAGCACTCTCACCTTTTACAATTAAATTTGCATCAAAGTCATCTGCTCTTATAGTAAAGAATGTAGAATAGTATTCTTTTGGATAATAAACCTTATAATATGCTATTCTAACAGCCATCATTACATATGCAACTGCATGGCCTTTAGGAAACATATACTTAATCTTTTTACATGAGCCGATATACCAATCTGGCACATCATGTTCCCTCATTACTTGCTCATCATCTTCTGTGAGTCCCTTACCTTTTCTTACTTTTTCCATTATAGTAAAAGCAGTCTTAGGTGGTAGTTCTTTTTGCATTAGATAAACCATTATATCATCTCTTGTAGAAATACAATCTTTAAGTGTCGTAAATCCTTCTTTAATATAATATTGTGCATTATTAATCCAAACATCTGTACCATGAGATAGTCCAGAAATTCTAACTAGGTCCGAAAAAGATTTAGGCTGAGTGTCTAAAAGCATTTGTCTAACAAATTTTGTACCAAACTCTGGTACGCCGTAACTTCCAACTTCACAACCCAATTCTTTAATGGTGAGTCCAAGGGCCGCAGGTGACGTAAATAAACTTATGACCTTATCATCAGAAAGTGGAATAGTTATAGGGTCGAGTCCTGTTAAATCTTGAAGCATCCTAAGCATTGTAGGATCATCATGCCCAAGTATATCAAGTTTTAGTAGCCTACCACTTATGGAATGATAATCAAAATGCGTTGTAATAATATCTGAATTTGGATCATCAGCAGGGTGTTGCACTGGACAAAAATTATATATTTCATTATCACTTGGGACAACCATTATCCCACCCGGATGTTGACCTGATGTCCTCTTAACACCAGTACATCCAAGGACTAGCCTATCTATTTCAGCTTGTGGAACCATAATATTTTTTTCACCTAAATATTTTTTTACATAACCATAAGCAGTTTTGTCAGCAATTGTTCCAATTGTGCCTGCCTTAAAAGTATGTCCCTTACCAAACAATACCTCTGTATACCTATGTATATCTGCTTGATTGTCACCTGAAAAATTCAAATCTATATCAGGCTCTTTATCTCCTTCAAATCCCAAAAAAGTTTCAAATGGAATATCATGGCCATCTTTCACATATAGCGTACCACAACTTGGACACACTTTATCAGGTAAATCAGCACCTGAACCAATAGATCCATCTAAAAAGAATTCACTCTTTTTGCAATTCGGACATACATAATGAGGTGGTAAACCATTAACTTCTGTTATATTAGACATGTTAGCTGCAAAAGAAGATCCAACTGAGCCCCTCGATCCTACTAAATAACCATCAGCAAGTGACTTTGCTACTAATTTTTCAGCTATTAAGTAAAGTACAGCATATCCATTATTTATAATAGAGTTTAATTCCTTATTCAATCTTTTTTCAACTACCTCAGGTAATACCTCTCCATATATAGAGTGAACCTTATCCATTGTCATTTTCCGAATTTCTTCTTCTGCACCTGGTATTTTAGGTGTAAACGTCCCATCAGGTATTGGTTTTATAACCTCTATCATATCTGCTATTTTATTTGGGTTATAAATTACAACTTCTCTGCATTTTTTATCACCTAAGTATATAAACTCTTTTAACATTTCTGTAGTGGTTTTAAAATATAGTGGAGGTTGATCATCGGCATCCGAAAAACCTTTACCAGCCATTAATATTTTCCTGAAAACTTCATCAGAAGGATCTAAAAAATGTACATCCCCTGTAGCCACTACTGGCAAATTATTTTTTTCTCCCAAATTACATATTTTTCTATTAATATCCATTAATTCATTTTCATCTTTTACAGTACCATTTTTAATCATAAATTTATTGTTTAGAAGAGGTTGTATTTCTAAGTAATCATAGAATCCTATGATTTTTTTAAGTTCTTCTTCAGATTTCCCTTGAAGCACGCTCTTATACACTTGCCCAGCTTCGCAGGCAGAACCAACTATAAGACCCTCTCTATATTTTTCTACTAAGGTTTTAGGAAGCCTTGGTCTTCTATGAAAATGTTCTAAATTAGAAAATGAAATAAGCTTATACAAGTTTTTAAGTCCTACGAGATTCTTAACTAAAATAATCACATGATAGGTATTTGCTTTTTTCACATTAAAGTCACCTAAAAATTCTTTATTTAAAGTATCTAAATCTAAGATATTCTTTTCTTTAAGTAGCCCAAAACAATGTAATAATATTTCCGCAGTAGCTTTAGCATCATCAACAGCTCTATGATGATTTTCAAGAGTTATGCCTAAGTGCTTAGCTACTACATTTAGCTTAAATGTTTTAAGCTCTGTGAGTAAATACTTAGCTAAAGGAATTGTATCCAAAATTGCATTTCCAAACTTCAAATTCAGCCTCTCTGAATTTTTCTTGATAAAAGATGCATCAAATTCAGCATTATGGGCTACAACCACACTACCACTTGCAAAGTCTAAAAACTTAGGAAGTATTTCCTCAATAGATCCAGCACCTGCCACC
>NZ_JAENWL010000336.1 GCF_016650095.1 Clostridium sp.
AATTGTAGCCCATAAGAATAGCACTACACATTTCTTTATAGTTCTAGGGTCTAGTAATTGAACAGATACATCTTCTACTAACACATATGGTCCAGCTGTAACTACATCATTTAAAGTCAAACCAAGTGATAATAGATAATCAATAACACTCATTGCAGGTGTTGCTATTGTCAATGGAATATCTATAAATGTGCAAAATGGAATTACATAGTGGGCTGAGTGAACAGATTGAACAAGATCATCAGCAGTATATATAACCTTTTGGGTAAGCTCACCATCTATTACTATTTTTACACCTACTGGCGTAACAATGACTCTTGAGTCTATTATATTAGCTTCAATCATTACACTATTGATTTGTTCCACATCTGGTTTAGCAGCTGGTATAGTTAGTTTTTCCTCAACTATATATTGAGTATATTTAGTATTAGGTAAAATTTGTGGGAATTCTGAAGGATCCGCGATCCCTATTATATCAACAAAATTTCTTAACATTTAAACATTCTCCTCTCATCATTAAAATTATTTTTTACTATTTATCGGTATTTCAATTCGCTTAATTTCTATTTTTGCAACAATATCCAGCTCTATTCTATATTCATTGGAGTTTGTATCCATTAAATATAAATTTTCAATTTCTTTTATAGAAAATTCAAATTTAAATTTGGAATCGTCTGCATCTCCAACTTCTTTCCTTTCATCTATATCAAAATAGATTTTATCTTTATTTTCTTGTGCCCATTTATAAACATCATCATAATCTTTTCCAATCTTAAGATAGGCCCAGTTGCTGTTTAAATAGGTTTCGCCCTTTTCTACATCAATCCAATACGGGATAATATTAAAAATATTCATATTAGTAGCCTCACTCTTATATCGCTGTAACTGGGAGCAGTGGCGTTAATGCTGGATTAAGAGCTACCCAAACAAACAATATTCCACATTTCTTAACATTTCTTGCATCTATCATTTTGATTGATAGGTCTTCTAGTAAAATCTGTGGTGGACCTACTATTACATCTTCTAATGTGAGTCCTAAAATTTGTAATTGTTTCATTATATTTGAGTTAGCTGGTATAATTAATGGAACCTCAATGAAATTGCAAAACGGTCTAATAAATTCGGCAGAGTGTATTGGTTGAGTAGGTTCATTAGCTGTATATATTATTTTTTGAAGTAGTTCTACATCTACTACTACTTTTACTCCAGTAGGAGTTGCAATAACTTTATATCCTGTAACAGTAGGTTCAACCATTACTGTAGTTATTTGTTCCATATCTGGTTTAACCTCTGGTATAGTTACTAGTTCCTCAGCTGTGAACTGTTTATATCTATCCAACGGAGTTAAAACCGGAAAATTTCTCGCTTCATCAACACCGACGATGTTAATAAAATCTCTTAACACAAGCGTCACCTCTTTAAATCATTTTAGAAAGGATTTCTTTCTAATTTATAGTATTCATTTACACTGCATCTGGTTACTATTTTATTAAGTTTGTATAGTTTATCGAATTGCTCCCACTATTCTAGACACCCTCTTACAAATACGTAAGCGTCAAAAATCTCTAGAATTTTTTAAGGCTTCTTTATCTAGCTTTGTAACTATATCAAAGTGTTCTCTCCTAATATGAGCCAAGCAGTCTATATCTTTATAAAACTTATTGCTTACAAACATAAGACTACTATATAAATGTATTTATAAGATTTTAACATTTATCTGTAACTAATTTATAAAATTCACATATAAATATTATTAGATGAATTAGTTAGGAGGTTTTTTTATGGGCGCTAGAATAGTAAAATTTAAATTTACACCTGAAGAAAATGAACAAATCGAAGCTGTGATAAAAGTAGCGGAAGAAAAGCGTAGTGTTATACATGGATTAGTTGTTGATTGTAAAAATAAACCTATAAAAAATGCAGTTGTAAAGTTACTTGTAATTAAAGATACTAATTGTCCACATATATTACATCCTTTAACTCATACGTTTACTGATGAATACGGACAATTTTTATTTGGACCACTTTGTCCCCACAAATGTTATGTTATTAAAGTTTGGTATAATGACATTAAAATAAGAGAATTAATTATAACCCCAGACCATTGCGACAATGAATGTCTTAAAGAAAAGTGTGATTGCACAAAAAATAATCAAATTAATAAAAATTATGACTTTGATTACAATGATAAAAATATTGAACAATATGATGAATAATTATTTTATTTTTTAAATTGAATATAAATAGTAGGCCTCCTTTTATTTTAATTATTTGGATAGAAACGATTAAAATACAAGTAGACCTATCATGATAATAAATGTTATCTACAGACTTTTATAGAGATAATTTTGGATACCCTAGCTATGGTACTTGTGCTGAACAAATAACACAATTTATATGTAAGCGTCAAAATTCTCCGTATTTATTTTTAGAAACATTTTTGATAAACTAAGTCCAGTAGTAAGAGCAAGTGCTTTTCTACTGGATTTTATTTTAATCTTTTTTACTATGAAGATTCTTATTTTGAAGTCTTACGGTTTCAGGTAGTTCATTGTACCAATGCATGCATTTTAATATTGTATCGTTATCCTTGTTTTCTAAATTAGATAACACATCCAATAAGTACCCTAAATATTTTCTACCACTAAACTGTTTGATTTAGCCATTTCTACTACACTATATATCGTTGCACTTGAACTTTTTTAAAATCCCTCGCCAGGTTACATCATTAATTTTCTTTGCCATTATAGATACCCGCCTATTCTTACTATCTATAATTTTAGCAAAGCTAGCATTATCTATCTAGCGTCAATTTTTTTACGCTTACATTTATATCATACCGTTGTAACTTCTATATTTTTATTATTTATTAAAATTCGGTATAAATTTGATTTAAATACAGTAGTATATTTTATATGGAGTTTCCAATTTAAAGATTAACATATATATCTTCTTAAAGATTAGCATTCAATGTTAGTTTTATAAATATATTTAACTTTAAAAGCGGAATCTTATACAATTTTTATAAAAATTGAGGTGATTTTTAAAAATATGAACAGAAATTCAATTGATGTTGAAGGAATAACTCCTGAACATAAACTTTTAGAAAAAAGCCTCGGGATGTTAATGCAATATTCCGAAGTTGATTATATATTTATCCCAAATTATAATCCTGATATATCTAATTTGATAAAAATTAACTTGCAAATCGAAATAAAACATAAAAAAAACATAAAAAGTGCTCTGGGAGAGACTATTATTTTAGATGGGATAAAAAAATACAAAATATTTTATGTCACTGATGAAAGTATTGAAAAAGTTGTAGCTATTAATGTAAATTCACCTTTCAATACATTCTTTACCATACCTGACGATCAAGTATGTAAGAATAATTTAGAATTGCATTTAGTTGACGCCTTCTTTCAATTAATAGATAAAAAGAAAATATACAGCCATATATTATATATGGTCAATGTAGAAACTAATTCTAAAAAACAGCCCTCACTTAATTTAGAATACAATGACAATTTTAGAACTTTGGAAACCAATTATAACAATATGGGATATGTAAATTTGATGAATGAAGAATTAGCTAATCTTTTACTACTTGAAGCTAAAGTAGTAGTAGTTGAAGATATTTAGTATATGCAAATACTACCGTTGAATTTCAGGTGTAATCATCAAATTTCACATTTAAATTCCAAAAATCCATCCCAATGTTTTATAAATATTTATCTTATTATTCCTCTGGGCATTTAGAAAAGACATTCTCTTTTCTAAATCTTCAATAATTAAACCAGTGATAATTAGCTAATTTATGGTTAATTATTATCGTCAGGCTTAATTGGAATGCAAATGCCAAATGCGTTATCAATCTTCACAGTGAATCTAAAGAGAATAATTAAGTTTAAAAGCATAAAATAGAGCTTTTTAAACTTAATATAAAAAAATATAAAGCATGAATTATCCCAAAATATGGATATTTCATGCTTTTTCTGTTCAAACTTGAAAACTACACTTAAAAAAGGGTCCTTTTTATTATATGATCGTGATTTAATTTGTCGATAGTATTTCAACATCTACACATGGGCCAGATATTAAGTTGTATTCACATTTTTTACATGCTTTTTTTAAGGCAATTAACAAAAGTATTGTAACTTTGAACTCTCTTTCATTAATATATCTTGCTTCGCAATCTTCTATGAAAATTTTCACATCCATAGACTCTAAATT
>NZ_JAENWL010000275.1 GCF_016650095.1 Clostridium sp.
GTAGTACCTTATTTTGAAAAAAACCTTCAAAAATTAAATGAAAATGGAGGGAACGTAAGTAAGACAAGTGAAAATAGAAAAGAGTTTATAGCGCGCCTGGTCTGTAGAGACAAGGTGGAGATGAGTATGTTTAAATTTACTCAAAATATGATATCTACGGAAAGAAACTTGAAGCTTAAGGTGTATCCTACCCTTGCAATGGCAGTATTTATGCCAGTTCTATTTATTTTTATGGAAAGAGGAAATGGTAAATCATTCATGGATAATATTCAAACAGGCTATGGTGGGAAAATTCATTTATTAATGTATATAAGCATATTCCTATTATGTTTTTGTACAGCGTTTATAAACAATAGTGATAGTTATAAGGGGGCCTTTATATACAAAGTGTTGCCAATAGAAAACCCAGGTATAATACTAAAAGGGGCAATAAAAGGAACTATATTTAAACTGATAATACCACTTTATATATTAGAGGCTACAGTGTTCTTACTATTAAAAGGTCCAATAATAATTATGGACTTACTAGTAATGTTTTTAGTTCTTTTAATATTATCATTAGTGTATTTTAAATTATCAAATAAGGCAATGCCATTTAGCGTAAAGTTCGCTACAGCAGATAGTGGTAAGCTTATAAGACCATCAATAATTACAAGTATGTTGCTTGCAGTATTTGCTATAATCCATATAGTTATTAGAAATAATATGGTATTTGTTGGTGTTTATGCTGGAGTGCTTGTAATAGTTAATGTAATACTCTGGAGAATTAGCTTTAAGGTAAGGTGGAAGGACATACAGATGTAAGGAATAAGGGAGACTCGACAGGCGACTTAAAAATACGGCTGTTTTATGCTTTTAAGTCGCATTTTTTTGCTAGCTACCTAACTGACGGTAGAGCGTTTTTGAATTGAAGTTCTCCACAAAGTATATTTGATTTAATACAAGCCTTTACCTGTTCATACATAGGAAAGTCACTTGTATGATTTATAGTAATATTCATTAATACACCTCTTTTCGATCTAGCGTATACAATAAGCAATATCATGTATACTATATATACACGAGATCGCATTCCAACTCATTAAGTGAATAAAATCAATTGAAAAACATATTCTGGAATTATCATATATACATAATAATCATAAAATTTAATGAAAATTTTTTCAATAATTGTGATTATATTTATGCATTGTAATTGAAATAGTGCAAATAATAATATCACAATTATGACAACTTTTAACTCAAGTTACAATATATTTATTACAATGTTGGACAATTTTACAAGTAAGATATTATATGAATATCAGATGATAATTCAGTTATTTGTAGTTTTTTGAATTATTATGGTGATAGGCTAAGATTATATTGGTCAAAAGGGCTATAATATGGTATTATAGTAGAAAATGGTGAAATAACACATATATAAAAGAAATGTAATTAAATTACAGTTAACTTTATAAATATTTATTAACGGTATTTAAAAAAAACAGATAGTATTGAATAAGGGGGGGTGTAGTTATGAATTTGTTTAGTTTTTTTATTTCTAGATGGGAGACTATATTGGACCTTACAGTGGAGCATTTTATTATGGTGCTTATTGCAATGGCCATTTCCATACTGTTAGGAATCACTGTAGGAATAATAATTACAATGAATAAAAAACTGGCAAGTATAGTTTTGAATATTACAAATGTCATGATGACAATTCCAAGCTTAGCGCTTTTCTCTTTGCTTATTCCTATTGTAGGGATTGGTAAAGCACCAGCAATCGTTGGTCTAGTTGCGTATACACAGTTACCTATTGTTAGAAATGTATATACAGGAATTACAAATATTAAGCCATCTATTATTGAAGCAGCGAGGGGTATGGGACTTACGGAAATGAAGATACTATATAAAATAAAAATTCCACTTGCCTTTTCAGCTATTATGACAGGCATACGAACAGCAGTTGTAATGGGAATAGGAATAGGAGCAATTGCAGGGTATATAGGAGCGGGTGGATTAGGTGTCTATATTTTCCGAGGAATAAGTAGAACAAATGACAATATGGTGATAATAGGAGCAATATTGATTTCACTCATTGCAATATTGGCAGATAAATTACTTGAAAAGATTCAAAAAAAATTTGAGGTATAAATGGGGGTGGAGCTATGATAAGATTTGAAAATGTTACTAAAAGATATAACAATGCAAATGTGGATGCAGTTGAAAATCTAAACCTTCATATTGAAGAAGGCGAAATATGCATGTTAGTTGGATCATCTGGATGTGGTAAAACGACAACTATGAAAATGATCAATAAATTAATCAAACCTACTTCAGGAAATATATTTATTGATGGTAAAAGTATAGAAAACATTAATTCTATAGCATTAAGATTAACTATTGGATATATTATTCAAGATATAGGGTTGTTTCCACATATGACGATTGCTGAGAATATTGCTACTGTACCAGTGGAATTAGGTTGGGATAAAGGTAAAATTAACGCTAGAGTAGATGAATTATTAGAACTTATGGAACTTGATCCGAAAGTTTATCGAAGTAAAAAGCCAAGTGAACTTAGTGGTGGACAGAAACAAAGAGTAGGAGTGGCAAGAGCTTTAGCAGCTAACCCTCCAATAATGTTAATGGATGAACCATTTGGTGCTTTAGATCCTATTACCAGGGGTAAATTGCAGGATGAATTTCTTAAAATTCAGAAAAAAATAAGAAAGACAATTGTATTTGTAACACATGACATTGATGAAGCAATTAAAATGGGTGATAAAATTGTTGTATTGAAAGAAGGAAAAATTCTTCAATTAGGTACACCGTCAGAAATTTTATCTGACCCTATAGATGATTTTGTATCTGAACTCATTGGTGGGAATAGCTCAATAAAAATGATGAACTTAATTAAATGTGAGAGTATTATGCAAAAGGTATGTACTATGGATATAAATCTAACATTTGAAGAAGCAAAGAAAGCATTTTTAGAATCTGGCGTCAATCAAATGCTAGTTACTGAAGACGGTAAAAAAGGTAAATATTGTATTGAACTTAAGGAAATTTTAAAAAGGCAGGGCAAAGTTAGTGAAATAAAAAGAGAAATCATAGACCGGGTTTCAGTGGATGCAACGGCAAAAGATGCACTGTCTGAAATGTTTAGTACTGGGAAACACTATATTTTCGTTGAGGATAGCGATCATGAAATTAAAGGCATAGTCACAATAAACAATTTACTTAAGGTGGTGAGTGATGGTGACAGCAGCTCAATATAAACATTCGAAGGTATACATAAAAAATGTTGTCCTGATTTTAGGTTTGATAGCTATGGGCATTATCTTAAGTATCTATGTTGTTGAAAACCCTCAAGATAGTTTAGTTTCAAGATTAGTTAGTTATAATAAGATTTCTGTTCTACTAAAACAACATCTTTATATTGTTGGAGTATCAAGTGGATTGGCTATAGTGACAGCAGTTCCAGTAGGTATACTTCTGACTAGAAATAAGTTTAGAAAATGGACTTCTAGAGTAGTGAGTATTGTCAATGTTGGGCAAACGATTCCAAGCTTAGCTATTGTAGCCTTGCTTGTTGGTACATTAGGAGTCGGAGCTAAAACAGCTATTATTGCTTTGTGGGTTTATTCGCTTTTACCTATTTTGAACAATACATTAATTGGTATTGGAGGAGTAGACAAAGCAATTATTGAGGCGGCAAATGGAGTAGGAATGAAGGCAAGTCATGTTTTGACGAAGGTGGAAATACCTCTAGCTATGCCAATGATAATAGCTGGCATTAGAACAGCTATTACTATCAATATTGCTTCAGCCATATTAGCAGCTTTTGTTGGTGGTGGTGGTTTAGGGGATTTAATAATTGCTGGAAATAATGTTAGTCGTACGCAAGTACTTGTGTTAGGAGCAGCGCTCCCAGTACTTATGGCACTTATTGCGGATTCTATATTTGGAATTATTGAACAAAAAATAAAAGTATAAGAAGGAGAATGAAGATATTATGAATAAAACTAGTAGAAAGTTTGTAACAATGGGTATTGTACTCGGAATGGTGATTACTACATTAACAGGATGTGGATCAAAGAAAGGCACAATTAGTGTAGGTTCAAAAGAATTTACAGAACAATTGTTGCTGGGTCAAATGACTATATTAGCGTTAGAGGATGCAGGATATAAAGTTGACGATAATACAGGGATTGCAGGCTCAGATAAAGTAAGAAGTGCTCTGGTAAATGATGAAATTGATGTTTATTGGGAATATACGGGAACTGGATGGCAATCACATTTACAACATGATAAGCCTCTGACAGATTCGAAGGACTGCTATGATAAAGTAAAAGCAGAAGACGCAGAAAAGAATGGTATTGACTGGTTAAATTATGCTAATTTCAATAATACCTACACGGTTATGATGAGAAAAACACAAGCTGATGAAATGAAAATTAAAACATTAAGTCAGTTAGGTGCTTATATTAAAGCAAACCCTAGTAAATTGAAATTTGCAGTAGACCATGAATTCACAGCTAGAGCCGATGGGCTACCTGGATTAGAAAAGACATATGGATTTAAGATGACAGAAGCTAATCTTTTAGTTATGGACATGGGTATTATTTATAAGTCACTAAAGGAAAATCAAGCTGATATTGGTATGGGATTTTCCACAGATGGAAGAATCAAAGCATTTGGCTTGGTTAATCTTGAAGATGATTTAGCGTTCTTCCCAGTGTATAATCCTGCTCCAACTCTTAAAACTGAGTTTGTTAAAGAAAATCCTGAAGTTGTAGAGATTTTAAATAAAGTTTCTGCAAAACTAACTAATGAAAATATGACACAAATGAATTATTTAGTAGATATTGAACAAAAGGAGACAAAGACTGTTGCAGAAGAGTGGATGAAAGCAGAAGGACTACTCAAGTAATAGATGATGTGAAGCATATTACTTTGTAGCAATAATTAAAAAAAAATAATTAAAGAAGTAAAAGAGCTACTCTAAAAGGTTATCTTACAAAATTGTAAGATAGCCTTTTTTGTTTGTAAGCAAAGTGATATGGAGTGCACGTAGCGCGAGCTGTATAATATGTCTATAGTGATGAGAAAACAAGAAAAGGGGAGATATAAATGGAAATTCTAAAAGTTGAAAATTTAACCAAAACATATGGTAAAGGCGAAAACAGAGTTGAGGCACTTAAAAATATAAACTTA
>NZ_JAENWL010000286.1 GCF_016650095.1 Clostridium sp.
CTTGCTTACTTGCTTACTTGATTACTGTCGTTGCTACCTCTTCATCTACTCCAGTGCCAATTTCCCTACAATAAGTAGGCACAATCTCGCCAATCTTACAAATTAATCCTTCAACATCATCTTCTTCAATAATTTCCTTAAGTTCCTTCATTTTCTCTTTCATCACGCCTAAATCGCTAAATGTCGGTTTCCCAATAAAAATTTTTTCATGCTTAGTATTAGTAAGTCCTTCTTCACTCATTAGTAGCTCTTCATAAAGCTTTTCGCCTGGCCTTAGTCCTGTAATCTCTATTTTAATATCATTATTAGGAACGAACCCTGAAAGCTTTATTAAATCCCAAGCTAAATCATATATTTTAACAGGCTGTCCCATATCTAAAACAAAGATTTCTCCACCTTCGGCATATGCACCAGATTGAAGTACTAATTGTGCTGCTTCTGGTATGGTCATAAAAAACCTTGTTATATATTTATTAGTTAGTGTAACTGGACCACCACGCTCTATTTGTTTTTTAAATAACGGTATAACAGACCCATTACTTCCTAATACATTACCAAATCTCACTGCTACAAAGTGTGTTTCACTTATTTTGTCTATAGATTGTATAATCATTTCACACATTCTCTTGGTGGCACCCATAACATTAGTTGGGTTTACTGCTTTATCTGTGGATATCATGACGAACCTTTCTACATTAAATCTATGTGCACAATCTGCCACATTAAATGTTCCGAACACATTGTTTTTTATAGCCTCCATGGGACTGTCTTCCATTAGGGGTACATGTTTATGAGCCGCTGCATGAAAAACAATATCAGGTGTGTACTTTTTGAACATACTATCGAGGCGACCTTTATCTCTAACAGATCCTATTAATACTTTCAAATCTAGTTTGGGGTATTTATACTTAAGTTCCATTTGTAAATCATAAGCATTATTTTCATATATATCGAAAATAATTAATTGTTTAGGATCGAATTTTAAAATCTGTCGACACAATTCAGAACCAATAGAACCTCCGCCCCCTGTTACTAATATAGTTTTATTGTGAATATAACTCTCGATGCCTTTCATATCAAGTTGAACTGGGCTACGTCCAAGTAAATCCTCAATATCTACTTTCCTAATTTGATTTAAGGAAACTTTGCCGTTTATTATTTCATACATACCAGGAATTATCTCTATGTTGCAATTTGTTTTCTTACATATTTTCAAAATTTGTTTTTTATCTTCATCCTCTATAGTTGGAATAGCTATAAGTATAGTTTCTATAGCTTTCTCCCTTGCTATAGTAGGTATGTCTATTCTGTTACCAAGAACCTTTACTCCCATAATGTTTTTACCTTTTTTATAAGGTTCATCATCAACTACAGCTACAGGCATATATTTACTTTGACTACTACTTTTCATTTCTTTTATTACTAGAGCTGCAGCTGCCCCAGCACCAACTATCATTACTCTCTTTCGGTCGCCTTTACTAACATCGCGATTTACAATGCTTTCAAACCTACCGTATACTCTAAATGACATTCTAAACCCAACTATAAAAATAATACTAAAAGCACAAGCTATAATACTTACTCCATAGGCAAAACTATGTCCAACAATCCTAATAAAAGCAATAGTAGCAATATTAGCAGTAAGACATGCACCAATGGCCAACATAAATTCATCTATACTGGCATAGTTCCAAAGGCTTTCATAAAGCTTAAATATATAAAAACAAGCTATGTAGATAACCGTTACAATTACCGCAATCTCCTTATAATTATTAGAATAAAACTTAAAATTACTAAAATTATATCTAAAATATAAAGCTAATATATATGATAAGTTTATTAACACTGCATCACTTAGTATTAGTATTGGCTTTTTCCATTTCCCTAAGACTTTCATTTTATCCACCTCTTTTGAGTTTTTCAAAATATCTAAATTCTTTTGATCTACCCTATATTATATTATTTTAAATACTCATTGATTGCTTCCTGCCATGTCCTAGTTATATCTCCAGTAGTTAACTCCATCATATAATTTCTAAGTACTGAATATTCAGGTCTTTTTGCTGGTCTTGGAAATTCATCGGTGCTACAAGGCAAAACTTCTGTAGTTATACCTTTAAGTCTAAATATTTCTTTAGTGAATTCATACCATGTGCATTCCCCTTTACATGTACAATGAAAAAGTCCATAGTTTTTATCTTCTATGAGCTTTATTATAACTCTAGCTAAATCAACTGTACTTGTAGGTGTTCCTTTTTGGTCATTAACTACTTTTAATGTTGTATTTGTTTTGCTTAAATTTATCATGGTCTTTACAAAATTATTTCCATCTCCGTAAAGCCATGCAGTTCTAACTATATAATGCTTAGCATTATGATTCTTAACTAATATTTCTCCCTCAAGCTTTGTTTTTCCATAAACAGTTTGTGGGTTTACTGGATCAAACTCTGTTAGTGATTGATTATTATTACCATCAAAAACATAGTCTGTTGATACTTGAACAATTTCTGCTCCAATGACATTTGCGGCTGTGGCTAAGTTTTTAGGGCCTATTGTATTTACCTTATATGCCATTTCTATTTGCAACTCACACTTGTCCACAGCCGTAAATGCAGCACAATTGATAATCACATCAGGTTTGTTTTTATTTACAAAATTATATACTTCCATAATGTTTGATATATCTAAATCTGATTTACCCGCAAGTATTAACTCAATGCCTTTCTTCTCTTTATATTGAATAGCTAATTCTCGTCCTAGTTGGCCATTAGCTCCTGTAATTAATATCTTCATAATTCATTCTCCTCTTTAGCTTATTATGTCTTTAAAGCGATAACTTTATTATCCCTTGTAAAACATCATTAAAATAAAACTCTCAGAATTAATTTTCTAATAGTTTCTTTATATAAATTATACCCCATTTTAATAATTAATTGAAGAAAATTTAAAGAATAGTGGATTACTAACGATAATGGGAATAGGTAATTTACACATTCTTTTATTATAACATTAATAATCAACCACATTTATAAAAAATACATTTTAAGGAGGTAACACTAATATTATAAATATGACTTTTACCTAAAATAGCAACCTTACTTACAAGTAAGATCTTACTTACAAGTGAGCTCTTACTTACAAGTGAGGACGCAAAGCTGAAGGACCTTACTTATGTATGGTAGCCTAGCCACCGAATAAAAGGAGTGAATTGATATGTTAAAGAATAATTTTAAAAAAAGTATAACCGCAATCATAATATTAATTTCTTTATCAAATGCTAGTTACTTTCAAACTACAACAAACGCTGCTGACCTAACAGTCAATTCTTCTAGTCAATCCACTTCAATTGATAGCCCAACTATAATAGATTCTAAAACTTATGGTTTGGATATAACAGGATTATCAGATACCTCAGCCGCATTTCAAAAAATGATAGATTCGCAACCGAGTGGTGCTATAATAAAATTACCAAAAGGTATATATAAATTTTCTAGCGTTGTTAAATTAAAAGATAATTTGAACTTGGTCGCTTCTAATGATGTTATAATCAAAGGTATCGAAAAAAACACTTTATTTTCCACAGGTAATGTTAACAGCTTTGAGGGTATAGAATTTCAAAATTGCTCAACAGCTTTAAGTGTTTTTCAAAAGAGCGACATTAAAATAATAAACTGTAGATTCACAAATAACATTGGTCATTCCGCAATTAATTTTTATGGTTCAAGTGATTCCTTAGTTATAAATTCATATTTCTATGATATACGAAAATATGGAATTTTAATTGATAACGATAGTTCTAATATTACAATAGATAACAATAATTTTGATAACTCTAAAGTTTTTGGAGGCTATAGCCATGAACAAATAAGCGGGCATGTTTATTGTTTAAATGGAAGCAACATCTCCGTCACAAACAATATTTTGAAAAACAGTGGTGGACAAGGTATAATATTTGGTTACAATTCAACAACTGGAAAAGGCACGACTAATTCTGTAGCAAGCAATAATCAGTGTATAGGCAATGGACAGGAAGGCATCACAATTTACGGTGGTAGCAAGAAGGTAAGCAGTGCAAATTCTATTATAGGAAATACCTCTAAAAATAACAGATTTAATCAAATAGAAGTATGGCAGGCTAATAATAACATTGTTAAAAACAATATAGTAGAAGAATCATTATCCGGCATCGGTAATTTAGGAGCAATATGTCTGTTTGCCACAACTGGAACAACCGTTACAGGAAATAAAGTATTGTCTGCGCAAAGTAATGGTATAGCAATAATAGCAGGAACATCAAATTGCACCGTATCAGCTAATATTGTAGCTAATACAAATAAGCAAAATACTATTAATACACCTGAAAAAGGTAATGGAATATTACTTGACTGGAATGGGGTAGCAGATCCTCAATATATAACTATCGAAAATAATAAAGTTAGCTCAAGTAGTGGAATTATAGCTAAGAGTGCTGTATACTCGACTTCTAATACCAATCATCATAATAAAATAAGCGCTAATATATCGAACGGGTACAAATATGGAGTTCATTGGTATGCTTATATGACATGTGAAAAATAATAATTTATACTAGCTAAAATCATTTTTATCATCATTATTTAAATCATCATTTACGTAGCTGTAATATTGAAGGCTTCAGAAGGAGAATTATACTCCTACTGAAGCCTTTTTCGTTTTAGGGGTGATAACAATTATGAATAGTTGTTAAACTAACAACCAAACTAAACTTAATTGATTGTAATAATGTTATAATTAAATTGATGCACAATATATAGCAACCGACATAAAAGGAGTGAATTAATATTTTAAAAAATATTATTAAAAAAATCATAATTTCATTAATTACATTAATTTCTATATCAAATATTAGTTTTTTTCTACCTACTACAAATGCTGCTGATTTAACAGCAA
>NZ_JAENWL010000217.1 GCF_016650095.1 Clostridium sp.
ACATTTCTTATTTGCTCCTGGTCATCAATAACAAGAACATTTCCATCAAAATCAATCATGTAATCTGATGCATCCTCTTCACTCTTAATTATTTTTTCACATATAGGCAATTTAACTATAAAAGAAGTTCCTATATTTTCTACACTTTCAATTTTTATACTCCCTTTATGTGAGCGTATTATATTATAGGAAATACTTAATCCAAGCCCTGAGCCATTATCACCTTTAGTGGTAAAAAATGGTTCAAATATCCTTTTTTGAATCTCTTCATTCATTCCTAGCCCATTATCTCTTATTTCCATAATAACATTATTATCTTTATTTTTTGTAATAACCTCTATTTTACCACCATTTGGCATAGCATCTATAGCATTTGCTATTATGTTTATAAATACTTCCCTAATTTCTGTTATATTTCCTTGTATCGATTCATTAGATTTTAATGATTTAATTATGTCTATTTTTATACCCTTAAAAACGCTTTCTGTTAGCCATTTACTTCTAGTAACTTCTATTGCGTCTGTTATTGCACTATCTATACTAAATGTTTCAAAATCATCATCATTATATTTTTTGGCTAATTTTTTAACCTTACTCGTAATATTCATTCCATCATATGCACAAATCTCAATAACACTAAGCAACTTCAAATTTTCCTTTTCCTTAATTTTATCCTTTAAAATTTGAGCAGATCCTAAAATTGGTGTAAGAATATTATTAATATCATGAGTTATTCCTGCTGCCATTTCACCCATGGCTCTTAGTTTTTCGTTTTGAATTAGCCTGTTTTGCATATCGGAAAATCTTTTTTGCTCTTGAATTAAATAAAACGCCGTTTTACAAATTGACTTTAAGTGTTCTATGTTATTTTTAGATAACTCTTTATTATTTTCATATACACCTATCCATATTACCCCTTTAGCAATATCATAATACTCTACAGCAATAGCCATATAACTTACTATGCCTATTAGTTTGAATTTTTCTACTAATTTTGGATCCTGAACTTCACTTAAATTCAACAACAGATACCCATTTTTGTTTACTACAATATCATTAAATTTATTAATGTAATGAATTATTTCTATGTCATTAATCAAATAGTACTTGTGCTTTTTAGTTATACCATAGTAACTATCCATAGCTAATATATTTTCTTGTTCTTTAAGTGAACTATGTATAACACAAAAGTCTACATCACATACATCTTTAATTTTACTCATTATAATTTTTTTAAATTCATTCTCGTCTGTACTTTTCGGTAAATTAGAAAAAATATCATTAAATAAAACTAAATTTTTATTTTGATATTTTAATTGCGAATTAGACTGGAGAATCCATATTGCTTTTTCTGTTTCATCTTTATTTGTAAATTCCATTTCTTTATTTCTATCTATAATTACTAATTTTTGAAATAAATTACTAAGAGCGTATAATTTATTAAAGTTATATATATTATTTTCAATATATATCATATTTCTTACATTATCCTTTGAGTAGTGTATTATTTTTTCAACACACTTAATTACACCATCTAATTTTCCAACTCTTTTAATTACATTTTTAAAATCCCATATTATTCTCAAGTTTTGTTTTACTACAGAAATAATATCTATAATATCTAAAAATTCTTTATAATCATAATCGAAAGCAGAAACATCATATGTTTTTATTTTAAAATTACCTGTAATTACACTATTCCTTATATTATCTTTATCACTGTTAAAATTATTTTCAATATCGTTATAGAATATATCATCAGTAAAAAATATAATTTTTTCCCCATTTACAAGAGCATCTGAAATATATTTTATCATTATCTTAGGTAATTTATTAATATTTAAAACGTCTGTACCTATACATAATGAATTATTACCATCCTTATACAAATCATTATTTATATATTTCATAAAATCCACCCCCTACTCCCATATATATAAACTTATTCGATATTTTACCTCAAATTCCTTTGTTTTAAACAATGTTTTTCCTGCTCTATACATTTTTACACAACCTGACTAAAACTATACCATAAAATTTAGGACATATATATTTATATGTCCTAAATTAGCATTTTATGCCGCTATAATGTTATATAAATAATCTTAAAAACTGATGAGCTTTTTAATATAGCTCCATTAAGTAAAACATATTTAGATATATTTTACTTAACTACTGTATTCAGTATATCACCTAATTGTTTTATAAATATCCCATATTCAGCCCAATTTCCATTCTTTTGGGCTTCCATTGCCTTGTTGTATAAGTCTTTAGCGCTTTTTATATCTACTAATGCTTTTTCATCTACATTTGAATTATTTACAGGTTTTGAATTGTTATTTTTATAATCAAATAGCTGCTGGAGTGCTGACTCTATATTATCAGCTAAAATTATTTTATCAGCATAAGCGACTACAATTTTTTTCATCTCAGGTATGCTTTTTTCGCCTTTAGCCCTTAAATACATAGGTTCGATATAAAGCAGTGAATTTTTAATTGGGATAATTAATGTTTCTCCAAATTGAACTTGTGAACCTTGCGTATTCCATAGTGATAATTCTTTTGATATTATAGTATCCTGATTCATCTTTTGTTTAAATAGTACAGGGCTATATACTGTAGGGCTCGTTGGAAATTTATATAAAACCACTTTTCCGTAATTATCTCCATCCATTCTCGCTCCCAGTAAAGCTACCATATTATCTCGGCCTTTAGTGTTGAAGTATTCAAGTAAAATCATTTCCTCTTTGGATTCATTTGGTAATTTCATTATGGCATAAGCAGCTTCATTTACCTCTTTCTCACCATCAACCTTCTCTTGATTCGATGCTATAGACCATACATCATCGCCGTTGTAAAACACTCCTGGGTCTGTTACATGATATTTATTAAGTACATTACACTGCACGTTATATAAACCTTCTGGATATCTAAAGTGTTCTTTTATAACACTAGGAACAGCCTCTGAATCTTTAAATAGTTTTGGAAATATTTTCGAATAACTATTTGCTATGGGATCATTTTTATCAACTATATAAAATTCAGGCTTTCCATCTACTGCATCAATAACAACTTTAATTGAATTCCTAATATAATTTACACCATTTTGCGGCTCTGAAAACGGATATCTATTGGAACTTGTATATGCATCTATAACCCAATATAACTTTCCCTCATTTATTACAGAGTACGGATCTTCATCATATGTTAAAAATGGCGCAATTTTATTTACTCTATCAATTATATTTCTATTAATTAATACCTTACTACTTGTCGTTATATCGTTAGATAGTAAAAACTTAATGCTTTGTTTATTTATTGCAAACAAAATTTTGTTTACGAGGTTCAGCTTTATTCCAGCTTTTCCTTCGTAGTTCCTCATTTGATTTTCTCCACCCTTAGGGTAGTCGAGTTCTTCAATTTTTGTATTAACTATACTATAATCATTGGTGCTTTCACCAAAATATATTCTAGGATTATCTAATTTTATAGTTGTTTTATTCTCGAGTGGTAAATTGCTAATCACAAAGTCTGGTTGGCCCTCACTGGTTACTGAATTTACTTTACTCATAACCACGCCATACCCATGAGTATAAACTAGATGTCTATTTTGCCAAGTATTTGAATTTCCTTGTAATGAGTCTAAATCAATTTCTCTTGGTGCTATAAATACTTGAGTGTATTTCCCATTAATATTGTATCTATCAATATCAATATCATTAAATGCATAATAAAATCTCATATATTGAAATTGATTATAAAATTCTAATGCTGGCTTATAAGCGTTTATTTTTATGTTACTAATAGTCTCTTCATTTAAATCAATATCCTCTTTAGTTAAATCGTTTTTTATTTCAAATGGTATATCTTCTATATCATTAATATTAAAAGCTTTTCTTGTATTGTCTATATTATATTGAATATATGGTTTCTCAAGAGTCTTTTGATTTGGTTGAACTGAAAATCTTTGAACTCCAGTCGATGTTATATTTTCTCCCAAAATTAATACAACAACCACAACAATAGAAATGATCATAGGCTTTGTTTTATATGTTAAGAGGCTTATAAATGTAATTATGGCCGAAATTGATGATGCCACTGCTATTATTTGATAAAACCTTAATGATACATGTACATCTGTATAACTTGCTCCAAAAACTATTCCCCTTAGAGAATATACTAAGTCCCATGATTTTATCATGTATCCCAAAGATACTAGCAATAGCATTAGTGAAGATACGATGGCAAGCTGTCTTCCTGCGAATTTAGTTATTCCACTTTTGAATTTTTTAAATTCAGAATATATACCTTCTTTTTTAGAATATATTAGATGATCTTTTGCATTCAGTACAATATACATTATTATCGTAATAACTATTAATAGAACTAGTAAGGCTATAACCACTTGATATAATGATTCAATTAATGGAAGTTTGAATATATAAAACGAAATGTCTTTTTTAAATAATGGGTCTACAGTATTGAAACTTGTAGTATTAGTGAATTTCAGTATTTCATACCAATAGTTATATGCAAAATTAAATGAAATCATAAAAGAAATTACAATGTTTATTAGAACACTAATTCTATGTTCTAATCTATCTTTCTTTTTCTTCACTTCAACAACTTTTCTAAGTCTTACAATACTACTTTTAAGTGTTTTATAATATGTCAATATTGCAATATAACACACTATAAATACTGGTACCATTAACTTTAAAATTGTTGTTAATTTTGTTAAATATACTGATAAATAACCCACTTCATTAAACCATTGTATATTTATAGCTAAATTTACTATCTTACCTAAAGATACTAGAAGTGTTATTATTATTCCTAAAATAATAACCTTAGCCTTGCTTATTTTCATAAAAATCACCTCTTACCTGATTTTAGGTCCATTACCTTCCATTAGATTAATCAGAAATCAAATAATTTTTATCTTTTAGTTCTTTTATAATGCATTCCATAATCTCCTCATTATCTGCTCTTATAGTATGTAAATGTACTCCTTTAGTTAAAGATGATAATGGCTCAGCACTAAATTCCTTGAACTTCTTCGTAAATTTTTCAATATCCATAATTGTTTTTATCATGAGCATTGCTCTTATTTCACCGTACAAAGAGTGTTCTACCGTTACATCCTCTACTATTCCACCAAATTTGACAATGCATTCAAGCTCATTATATATGTCATCCCTGCTATGCGAAACTGCTATTACTCTTTTTACATAATTACTTTCTTCATTTGGTATCAAATAGCCATCCGGCGTTGCAATTATATTTGCTCCTTCTGCTCGTATAATTGCAACGTCTTTTACTATAACTTGTCTTGTAACTCCCATTTCTTCCGCTAATGACTGACCTTTATATGTAGTATTATTTTTAACAAGTAAATTTTTAATATATTCTCTTCTTTCCTTTGAATTCATTTCATCCTCCTATTATTTGTATCTAATTATATTCTATCACTATTATATATTATTAGAAATATTTAAAATATATTAATGTTTTTAAATAAAAAAAGAAACTATATTCTAGCTTCTTAATTTCTATCATCACATTCTTTTAATAAATTTAACTCAATATCCTCCGTTATATTATTATTGTGATGATTTTTAACTAAAAATAAAAGTCTATCATCATCATAACCATACTTTTTCAATAAATTATATCCTATATCTCCATGATTATAGTATATATTAATATTTTTGATTTTATTATGTTTCCTAATCTTTCCCTTTGTTATCTTATTCATTATAACCATTATAGATTTATCTATTGGATTCATACAATTATATATTTTACCTATATCATGTAATAGGGCAACTTTTATCAAAAAAGTTGCTTGTAACTTTCTTTTGTTACAAGTTGATTTTACATCCCTAGCTACATTTACACAGTGTTTTTGATCATAAGTAGGTAATTGATTAAATAATTGTAATTCGTAAATTTCTAAATACATTTTAAGGAAATCTATATCTTCATCATTAATCTTAGAAACTATTGATCTATAAAACTGCTTTATTCTATATAGTGACATCGTAAAGCTCCTTTCATACTTTAATTATATTGTAATACCTTTTATTTATCAATTCTATAAAAAATAATTTTAAACGAAATAAAAAACAGTCCAATATGGACTGTTTTTTGGTGGAGACAACAGGAATCGAACCTGCGACCCCCTGCGTGCAAGGCAGGTGCTCTCCCAACTGAGCTATGTCCCCACATATGGTGGACCTTCAGGGACTCGAACCCCGGACC
>NZ_JAENWL010000147.1 GCF_016650095.1 Clostridium sp.
CAAAAACTTAAGATTGAAAAAGAAGCTGAGAGAATTCTAAAAAGAAATAAAAGAGAAGATTTAGAACTATAAAAAAGAGAACAACTACAGTTGTTGTTTTAGATTGTTTTACAATCTTTTGTTTTAAGTGATTTAGGCATGACCTTATCCGTCTGATAGCCAAGCTTACAAAAATCTAATGCGAGCTTTGCATAGTTAACTACGAGTTTTGCATAGTGAAATACGATTGCGAACATATATGTTGACTATTCGCATTTAAATGTGATGGTCTTTGTCAATAGATATAGTAATTGATGCTTTATATCTGTATTACGTTATTGTATAGTAGTGATTTTTAGTATAAAGTTACAGAGCTATCGAACAACCATTATATATAAGCAAATGTAATTACATCTTTGAATACTAAAGTATATTAAAATACATTTTGTGATTTCATTATTTAATTTATATATTATTTAATACAACAACAATTTGTCTTACCGCTAGTGGTAAAACAAATGATTAATAATGTGTAACTTATTTATGGATATCCTTATTGTTGTTGTTTTAAAGGTTTTAAAGATACAACAAGGTTTTAAAAGTTTTACGCATACCTCAAAACCAATGATACCAACGCTTTCAAGAATCTAATATGACCAAAAAGGGGTGAACTATGACCAAAAAGGGGTGAACTATAGGATTAACTATGACCAAAAAGGGGTGAACTATGACCAAAAAGGGGTTGTGCAGATATATATTATGACTTGACATTTTAAAAGTCATAATATATAATTTTACTGAGGTGGTAAATAATGGCCAAAAGCAGAAACTTAATAGTAAAATCTAATTATATTGTGGAGGCTTCATATAAGTTAAGTGTTGGAGAACAAAGAGTTATATATATTTTAACTTCTATGATTAATAAGGATGATGAGGATTTTAAATTATATAAATTTACTGCAAAAGAATTTGCAGATATAATTGGAACAAAAAGTAAGAATATATATAGCCAAGTGTCTCAGTATGTTGAAGCTTTACGAGATAGGGATTTAACTATAATAAAAGAAAAGTCCGTTTTAAAAACTAAATGGTTAAGCTCGGCAGAATACTTTGTTGATGAAGGGTATGTAGAATTAGAATTTTCACCAAAGCTTAAACCATATTTATTAATGCTTAAAGAGAGATTTACAAAACTTTCACTTGAACAGATGGTTAATTTTAATAGCCAATATTCAGGAAGAATATATGAGTTTTTAAAACAGTATCAAAATATAGGATTTAGAACATTTAAAATTGAAGATTTAAAGGCTTTACTTGGAATAGAAATTGGAGAATATAAGCTATATGGTGATTTTAAAAGAAAAATATTACTAAAAGCACAGCAAGAAATTAATTGTGAAAGTGAATTGTTGATTGAGTTTGAAGAAATAAAAACAGGTCGCAAAGTAACTTCAATAAAATTTTACATAACCAGCAATAAAGCTAAGAATGAAATAGCAGCCACTGTAGAAGAATATGATACAGTGGACATAAAACAAGTGCAGGCTATAATTCATGAAGATATATCTTACATTGAAGCAAGTAAAATATTAAATGCTGCCAATGGAGATATTAAAAAAGTAAAAGAAAAGTATAATATTATAAGTCAATTGAGCAAAGTAAAAAATGTAGTAGGAACTATGCTAGTAGCATTAAAAGAGAACTGGACAACTACAAGCAAAGAGAAGGTAAGTGCCTTTAATAATTATGAGCAAAGGACCTACAATTTTGATGAATTAGAGAAAAAATTGTTAGGGTGGAAATAATATCAATGTGTATAGCACTTTAAAATGCATATAAACGATTTTAAGGACATTATGAATGTAATGCATATAAAAACCACATATCCATTTTAAAATTGAATATGTGATGCTATAAAGCAATCTAGGGTGTATCTATTGGGATATATCCTTTTTTATTTTAATTGAGCCATAGAGGCACTTTTTCCAACTTTTCTATAATCAAAGTTAGTCACCCAACATAATATTTTAAATTAATGTAATTATTGACTTCGCACGAAAAAATTCAACAGGTTACCTACTTAGTATCGTTATGCACACTATGTACACTGTTTAGCATTACGTATTATTACATCATCTAGTTAATACGAATAATATTAACTGAATATATGCAGATATATACCGTATTTTGAATATCTATATGCGAATCAATGTGTTTTACAAGCTAATTATTTCGTGCTACTATCAATTTAGATAAAAATTGTAAAGGAGGTTGATGCACTATGGCAAGGGTATTTAATATACTTAAATCTGTTAAAGTTTATAGTGAAGGGCTTGCATTAAGGAAGTATCATGAATCATGGAGAATATATAATAAAGAAGTTAAAAATGGATTTTTCGCTATTTTTAATGAGTTTGAAGATAAACATTTAAAGGATATTGAGGCAGGAGCATTAAAGCTATATATCTACTTGGGAATCCATTCAAATAACACTAATGGCGAGAGTTGGCATAGTGTTGAAACTATAGCTGCGTTCTTTGATGTTCAAACAAGAACTGTTGATTATTGGGTTTCTGACTTATCAAAAAGAAATTTAATATACAGAGCAAAAAATAAACATAAGACGGCTACAACCTATTTATTACCTTATAGTGATACTCTTATAAAGGTCCAACCTACACATAGATACCAATTTGATTGCGATGAATTAATTGCAAACATTGTGCAGCGTATTGAAATTTCTGGGAGTATAACTGGGAAAATTAAAGGTGTTTATCATCTATTTCAATGGAAAACCAAAGTAGGGGTACCTATAAAAGAAGATAATACTCAATGGTTATTTATAATAACTGAGAGAACTAATGGAATAAGGATAGGTAGTTATTATGGTTTTAAAACCTCTATAGATTTCGGAGTAAGTAAATTAAAACTGGATGACATATATATGTTTGAGAGTAAATTTAAATTTAATGGAGTACCATTAACGGGAATTGCACTTCCTCATACTCATCAAATAGAAGAATTAAAAAATAAAGGACATATTCTTGAAATAATTGAGGATTTGAGCAATTTGACAGAAGATAACCTAAAAGAGTTTGCAATATTACAGTATGGGGAAATTTCAAAAACATTAAATATTATTGAAGATAGTGAAAATATAGAGGAAGCTAAAAAACCGGGGGAAGTTATAGATGAGTGACGTTATTGGTTTATTAGAAGAACATCCAAGTAAAGAACAGTTTGTTGGAACCTTAAGGCAAGATATAATAGATTTATTAAAATTAGAGTTACCTGCAGGAAATATACTAATAAATCCAGGTGCCATTAAGCATATAAAAAGAAAGCATATGAAGATATTTAAGCAGTATTTTCAATCCATACCTGATATTATAAGCAATCCTGATTATGTAGGAATTAATCCTACAGAACCTAATAGTGTAGAATTAGTAAAGGTGTTTTCGGACAATATACTTGTAGCTATAAAGCTAGATCGCTGGGGTAATTTATCTTTTTCGAGTATTTATGATATAAAACCGGGCAAATTAGAGAATAGACTCGCTAGTGGAAGACTAAAGAAAATTTTGCTATAAATCAGCTATTGCTTTAAATGTACAAGCTATGTATAATTAGGTTAAGGTCAGTGTAAGACTGGTAGTAATTTAATAAAAATATCTAGTTAATGTATAATAATTACTAAAAAAGTTTAATATAATAATAACGGATTGCTGAGGATCGGAAAGGTTCCCGACACGCTATCGTTTTAATAGATAGTTAACAGGTATGCAGGATACACCGCCCTGCCATCAATCCAACGTATTTTTAAACCCCTTAGCTTTAAGCTAAGGGGTTTAATTTTTAACTCTATTTTAAAACTAGCAAATATGATGGTTTTTTTATTTATAGGATTTCCTAATATGGGTAGTTTTGGCGGGTAAAGTAAAAACACCCTGTTAGGAAACTTCATTCTAGATTGTACAAAACAACTTGATCCTATGACAGAAGGAATGTTAAAAATGATGGGTGAGTTTTCAGAATTAATGTAGTAACATCAATTCTAAACTTCTAACATTCTTTACTTCTAACATTCTTGACTTCTGAAATATTTTAGAATATAGTGATAATAGAAGGAAGTGTGAATTATGATAATTAGTGTATTTAATCAAAAGGGTGGGTGTGGAAAATCAACTACTTGCTGTAATTTGGGAGCATATCTAAGTAGACACGGAAGAAAAGTTTTGCTTGTAGACATAGACCCACAAGCTAATTTGACTGTAAGTGTAGGCATCGATGATGAAACGTTAAATAAAACCATTTATGATCTATTAAGAAGTTCGGAATCTAAGAAGGAAAGAATTTTAGAAGTAATACAGGAAACTTCTTACGAAAGACTCTCTATTATACCTAGTGACATAACTCTTTCAGATGCTGAAATAACTCTAAGTAGCCTTATGAAGAGAGAAGAAATCCTTAAAAGAATACTCAATCAAATCAAAGATAGATATGATTATATTTTGATTGATTGCCCCCCCAAGTTTAGGATTACTTTCAATTAATGCATTAGTTGCAAGTGATCAATTAATCATTCCAGTATCACCTACGTTTTTTTCACTTAAAGGTGTAAAACATTTAATCAATACTTTCAATCTTGTAAAAGATAACTTGAATTCGAAGTTAGAAATTATGGGGATTTTAATCACACTATTTGATGGCAGGAAAAAAATATCTAAGGATATTAGAAATATTCTTATGGAGACTTTTGGAGATAAAGTATTTAATACAATTATTAGAGCAGATGTTAAAATTGAAAATTCACAAGATAGTTTAATTCCAATTATATATTATGCTGAGAAATCTAAAGCCTGTGATGACTATGTTGAATTTGGAAAGGAAGTTTTAAGATGGGAGCAAAAGTAACTAATAGTGGTAGTAAAGGTATTTTCGAAAGTTTAAATAATGGAATTTCAGAATCTAAGAAGGAAAATTCTTTAGAAGTTAAGAAGGGAAGTTCTAGTGTCCCAAAGATTAAAAGAAGCTATGCTCTAACCTCAGACACAATCAAGAATCTTGAACGCATGAAATTAGATGATTTTGAGACAGGGACTTCGCTTGAATCTATAGTGGAACTTGCCATTAATTATTATTATAATCACAATCACAAGAAGGAAAAGTAATCTTAAATTTTAGATTACTTTTCCTTTTCTTATTTATAATGAGAGGCCGACAAGTACCAAAAGATTAAAAGCAATAAAATTTATAACTAATTGGGGTACGTCAACGACTAATGTAAAAATAACCTCCTAGAAAATAGCATTAAAAAGGGCTATTGCCCTTAGTCGATTGCGACACATTATAAGAAGCATGCGAACTAACTTATTTTAAACAATATTTTTGGACTAATAATCAGCGTTATTCAGCAGGTAATTATGAATCTCCCACTTTATATTCTAACGCCCACTAGCAAATCTTATAAATACCCATACAAGCCATAGTCCTCCTGTAATGATAGTCATAAATATATCAAATAATACACTACATGTTGTTCTTCTTTTCATTTTTGGTGCTGCTTTCAAGAGATTTTCGATAACGAATACTCAGTTGGTTGAGTTAGTCACGTAAGCCCAACCGCTCATTTTGTTGTCGTTATTTTTGCTTTTCGAGCTTAATCTTTGTAGTCGTGCCCATAGCGGAAGCTTCATAGCTTAATACGCCGTTTTGATATGTCATAGTTTTAGTATCATCACTTGAAGCGAGCATAGCACTTTCAGTTTTACTATGGTCATTTTTCGAAGCCCATGTGTAAGGTTCGTTAGCAGTTGTCGGAGCGACAAAAGAGCCAGCCCAATAAAGCGATTTTGTGTCGCCGTTATCACTTACCCAGTAAATTCCAATCGTATCACCGCTTATTGTAGCGGCTTGATAAGTGTCATCAGATTTACTGTTTGATTGTTTCCATTCTCCTGTCAAGTCAGGTATTTTCTTTTCAGGGGTTTTACTTTCCGTTGAGCTTGCAGGGGTATTGTCACCGTTGCCCGAGCTTTTCGGCGTGGAGCTACACCCAGTAAATAGAGTTATGAGCAGAGCCACGCAAAGGGGAATGATTGCTAGTTTTTTCATTTTCGTTATCCTCCTATTTTTTTATTAAGTTTAGTCTTAACTTTATCTAACTGCTTTTGATATTTTTCAACAGCACTTATATTATTATACCTTTTCGGGGGACAGTCAAAAACAGCCAATAACTGACTAATTGTAATTTGTATAATCGGTTACTTCGCTATTGAATACAATTGCGACGCAACTTGTGTATAGATTATACCATTTAATACTTTATTGTAAAATATATAGATATGTACATATCATATTCCATTACTTGTTAGCGTCTCAAAAATCTATAGTTAAATGATACGTTGAAAAAGACAGATAATAGCATCTATAAACCCACTCAATTGGTTGCAAGAGTGTATCATGTGATTTGATAGGTTTTATGATACACTTAGTAATAAAGCAATAACAATAATTTGTGGGGAGTTGTAAGAATGAATAGTGTCTATGCTTATATTCGGGTTAGCACCAAAGAACAAAATACAGACCGTCAGCATGAAGCTTTGAAAGAATATGCTACTTCTAATAATCTTAAATACAAAATCATATTCGAGGATAGAGCAAGTGGTAAAGATTTTGAAAGATTGCAGTATAGAGCATTAAAAGAAATAGCTAAAACAGGAGATACAATTATAATAAAAGAACTTGATAGGTTAGGACGTAACTTCATGGATACACCAAAAGAACTGCAATATTTCTTTGAAAGAAGTATAAAAGTAATAATACTTGATACACCCTTAGTAAGCACAGGAGATGACAAATTAGATTATACGATAAACAATATGCTTATTAACTTCTTGTCTTATATAGCCGATAAAGAAAGGGAGAAAATACAGGGTAGAGTTATAGAGGGATTAAAGAATGCTAAGGCTAAAGGTATTAAGTTGGGTAGACCTAATAGAAGTTTACCTGAAGACTTTAAAAAGTATTATAGTAAGTGGAAAAACAAAGAAATAACAGGAATTGAATTTGCAAAGTTATTAAACATAAGTAAAGCAACATTATATAGATACATAAAAAAATATGAATTATAAGAGAGGGGTAACACCTTCTTTTTTTATGGAATATTATAATTAAGTCATTTATAATACATTGAATGTAACAAGTCAATACGTTATGTTACATTGAAATTAAAAAAAACAAGGAATGAGCAATACAGCCAATGTGCAAGTAACACAATTACCATTGTGTTACTTGCAAAATATCAATATACCTTTAATATAAGTAACCCAATATAAGAATATTACATTTTTATATTGGGTTACTTATAAATTATGCAGATTCTTCTTTTTCTGTAATATACCATTTGCCTTTTATATTCTTAACAGTAAATTTTATTGGTATATGGGATGAACCACCAACAACTTTATTATTTGAATCCATTATTTCAACTGAATATGTCATTTTCACATAAACTATACCTGCAACTTTAATTCGTGAATCTTCGTTTAAACTAAAATCTACTTTATAAGTTTTTTTATTATTTAATGGATAAGCATTATATATATTTGTTGTTTTAAATACCTGTTGTGACATATGTTTGGACAATTCATTAGTGTATCCCTTATTAGTCAGAAATGCTTCTTTTACTAAATTATAAGTATCTGACTGTGAAAACCATTTAGGCATAATTTTAGTATATGCATAAGTACTCATAATGCCCAAGCATAGTATAATTCCTATACTTAGTATTATATTTTTTTTAATATAGTTCTTCACTTTATTAAACATATATATACCCTTTTTTATTCCAAACCCTTCTTTGTAAACTTCATAATTTTATACAATTTTGCTAATAATATATATTTAATTATACCATAGTTACCATAAATTGAGTATATTAAAAATTCTTTTGAAATGAGCAATAGAGTCAATGTGAAAGTAACTCAATTGGTATTGTGTTACTTTCACTTTGGTTTAAAAATAAAAAGCCTAGTACATTAATTGTAGAATTATGATATAATAGTAAAAATATTTTATAAAGGGGATTAAAAATGATATGTCAAAAGTGCGGAGAAGAATTACTAAAGGATAGTATATTCTGTAG
>NZ_JAENWL010000319.1 GCF_016650095.1 Clostridium sp.
CAAACTAATTCTCTCTTCACCATAATTTACTACTCCTTCTCTATTTTCACTGTTATTTCTTTGCAATCAGGATATTTATCGAACATAACTTTGGGAATTTTTAATTCTTCCATTTCACCTGGAGCAAGTACTTTTTTCTTAATATGCATTACCCTAATTTCATCAAAATATAGTGATACATAATTTTCTTTAAAAACTTCTCCCACTCTAAACCTTATAGTTATTGATTTATCTACATTTGAAGTGTTAATTAATGATGGCACAGTATACCTTACGCCGCACTCTCCACTAACTTTAATATACTCTCCATTTCTTTTATCCTCTTTTACATAGCTTGCTGCTTTTCTACCTGCATTAGAACTTTCTAATGATACATTATCAACTAAATCATGAACATGCAAAGAATTACCACAAGCAAATATCCCCTCTATATTTGTTTCCATTGATTCATTTACAATTGGTCCACCGGTAACTTTTGATAATATAACCCCTGCACTTTTAGATAATTCATTTTCTGGAACTAACCCCACTGACAAAAGTAATGTATCACAACTTATAAATTCCTCAGTTCCTTTAATTGGTCTTTTATTTTCATCAACTTTCGCAATAACTACTCCCTCGAGCCTATCTTTTCCTTTTATATTTACAATAGTGTGACTAAGTTTTAGTGGAATATTGTAATCGTCTAAGCATTGAACAACATTTCTTTTTAAACCACTTGAATATGGTAAAAGTTCCACAACGGCCTTAACAGTTGCTCCTTCAAAGGTCATCCTTCTAGCCATTATTAGCCCAATATCACCAGACCCTAAAATAACCACTTCCTTGCCAGGCATATATCCTTCAATATTAACGAACTTTTGAGCAGCACCTGCAGTAAGGATACCCGCACACCTGCTGCCTGGTATATTTATTGCTCCACGAGGTCTTTCCCTACAACCCATAGCCAAAATAATTACTTTTGCTTTAATCTCTATGATGCCCTTTTCATTTACAGCTGTAATAACTTTTTCTTTTGTTATTTCTAATACCGTAGTATTCAGTGTATATGAAATCTTATACTCATTTACTTTATCAATAAATCTACTAGCATACTCAGGCCCTGTAAGCTCCTCTTTGAAGGTATGAAGGCCGAACCCATTATGGATACATTGATTTAATATTCCTCCAAGTACATTTTCTCTTTCTATTATTAAAATATTTTCTATGCCCTCATCTTTTGCTGCTATTGCAGCTGCAAGCCCTGCAGGGCCACCTCCAATTATTACTATATCAATCTGCTTCATAAATAACCCTCCTTATCCTATTGTAAAAACAATTTTATAAATTTTCTTTATTTTTACCAATTATAAGTTCAGAATTCATTCCAAACTTTGTAATTTTTGTTGGAGGAAGATTTAATTCCACACTTAAAGTATCTACAATTCTTGAAGTACAAAATCCTGCTTGACACCTTCCCATTCCAGCTCTCGTTCTAATTTTAATTCCATCGAGAGTTTTAGCACCTAGAGGCCTTCTTATTGCATCTTTTATTTCACCTTCAGTAACCACTTCACATCTGCACACTATTCTCCCATATTCAGGATTGCTCTTTATCAAAATATCTCTTTCCCTATTACTAAGTTCTCTGAATTTAACAATACCTTTTCTTATCTTTATAAATTTCTCTTTTGGAGTTACTTTTAATATATCATTTACAATAGAAACAACCATTTCTGCAATTGCTGGTGCAGAGGTTAACCCTGGCGAATCAATGCTTGCAATATTTATAAACCCTGGAGAGCTCTTTACTTCACCTATTATAAAATCATTTTTGTTAGTTTTGGCCCTTAGCCCTGAAAAAGAAGTAATTATTTGATTTGTTGGAAGACTTTTTACACTTAATTTAGCACTATTAATAATTTCATCTAATCCTTCTTTTGTAGTATCCAAATTAGTTTTATCTTCTACATCCACGGCATTGGGTCCTACAAGTAAATTACCATCAACCGTTGGCGTAATTAATACTCCTTTTCCAGCCTTTGTAGGTAATTGAAATATGGTTTTAGAAACTAGATTTCCAACAGCTTTATCAAATAAACAATACTCACCTTTTTTTGGTATAATATCAAATTTTTCTTCAGAAACTAGATTGTTCATTACATCTGAATATAATCCAGCTGCATTTATAATAATTTTGGTTTCTATAACTTTATCATCATTTATTGACAAACTATATCCATTATGATTTTTCACAATATCCACTATCTTGGACCCAAATTTAAATTCCACACCATTCACGAATGCGTTTTCAGCCATGGCTATATTCATTTCATAAGGACAAACTATTCCGCTTGTTGGAGCAAATAATGATGCTACTACATTTTCAGAAATGTTAGGTTCAATTTCTCTAGTTTGCTCCTCAGTTAATATCTGAAGATTAGGTACTCCATTTAATTCACCTTGTTTTTTAAGTAGTTCAAGTTTTTCTTTATCATTTTCATCAAAGCATAAAATTAAGGAACCATTTTTTTTAAATGGGAAATCCAACTCCTTTGATAACCTATCAAACATAGAATTGCCCTTAGCGTTCAATTTTGCCTTCAGAGTATTTGGTTTTGCATCATGACCAGCATGTACAATCGCACTATTAGCTTTTGTTGTCCCAGAGGCTAAATCTAATCCTTTATCCACTACTAATACCTTTAAATTATATTTGCTGATTTCTCTAGCAACGGAAACACCTATAATTCCTGCTCCTATAATTACTACATCATACATTAAATAATCCCTCCTAGCCTTTACTTATACTTTTCTAAAAATAAAAAACAAAAAAGCCACAAGTAAAGTTTAAAACTTTAATTGCGGCTCTCTATATCTCGGCCATAAATATTTCATTGACTTTATAATAACACAGATTAATAAATCAATCAATCAATATTATTTTGCCTTTATTACTCTTTTGTGATAGCAACAGATATAGAATCATCATTTGTCTTTAGTAATTCTAATAAAATATCCACGATTTCTGCGTCTAATTGTTTTCCCTTACTTTCAACTAATTCCTTTTCTATTTCATAAAAAGGAAGAATGTTTTTACGATAAATTCTTGAGGTAGACATTGAGTCGTAGGTATCAGCAACGGATAATATCTTTGCTTCTATTCTAATTTCGGGTCCTAATAATCCATTAGGGTATCCATGACCATCAATTCGTTCATGATGTTGTAAAATAATTTCAGCTGGCTCCTTTAAAAAATCTATTTCTTTAATAATTTGATATCCGATTAAAGGATGTTTTTTTATTAATTCATATTCTTCAATCGTAAGCCGACCCGGTTTATTTAGTATTGTATTCGGAACTCCAATTTTACCAACATCATGTAATATACATGCAAATTTAAGTGTATTCTTTTGCTGGTCAGAAAGTTTTAAATTTCGCGCTATTGCTAATGCTATTTCATCTACTCTATCGCAATGCCCTCTAGTATATAGATCAGATGCTTCAATGGAATTAGCCAATACTTTAATTGTATTTAAGTAATTGTCATCACGTTCTTTTAACAATATTTCAATTTGGTCTAGCATCTGATTAAAGCTAGAAGATAAGATTGAAAATTCGTCGTTGGATTTTATACTAGTTCTTATCTTAAAATTCCCATCACTAACTTGCTCAGTCGCAATAATCAGTTTATTTAGAGGTCTTAATAAGTTTTTAGACATTCTTATTGCCATAAAAATGCTTAAAGCGATCGCAATAAGAAATATACTTATTATTCTGTTTTTTATAGAGGATAATTCTGATTCTAAATTAGTCTTTGTTATTGCAACCAATTTCCAATTGTTAACATTTATTGGAACTTCAGATACAACATATTTATTTTTGTCTATGTTAATGATTTCATCTGATTTATTTTGATTTATATTATCAATAATATTATTTTTGAAATAATGCAAATTATATGAGTTATGAGCCAGAACATCATTTTTTTGATTTAGCAAGAAAATATATGAATTTTTTGCGTAACTAAGATTATCTATGATTTCTGTGAATTTTTTTAATTCAATATCGAGTCCTATTACTCCCTTGAGTTTTCCCTTATCGTCATACACCGCTTTAGAAACTGTTTGCAGCATTTTACCAGATTCACCAGCATCCACATACGGCTCAGTCCAAAAAATATCTCCTTTTTTATTTAATGTACCCTTGTACCATTCTCTTGTTCTTGAATCATAATCCGAGGGTATAGTTACATCTATAGGTGAAATAAACAATGAACCGTCTTCCTCCAGTCCATAATTAAAGCATGTAATATCTTTTGATGACAACGTAAGTCCCATCCACTTCTGATAGATTGAATCTAAATTTTCGGGAATAGAATTAACTGTCTTAAATTGCCCTGGAGCTTTTTTATAATTTTTGATTTCTGGAGAATTAGCCCACGATTTAACAATGTA
>NZ_JAENWL010000231.1 GCF_016650095.1 Clostridium sp.
AGTACCTCTTATATCTGGAAAAAGTGTTACTGCAATTAATTTTGATAATGCCGCAACTACACCACCCTTTAAACGTGTTATGGAAGATATCATTAACTTTGCTCCGTGGTATTCCTCCATTCATCGTGGTGAGGGATTTAAGTCTCAACTAACTACTAGTTTATATGAGGATTCTAGAAATATTGTCAGCAAATTTGTTAATACTGATTTTAATAAAACTGTGATTTATGTTAAAAATTCCACCGAAGCGTTTAATAAGCTTTCCAATCTATTGTACGACCCATATAAAAAGAATGTTATTCTAACAACAGACATGGAACATCACTCAAATGACCTGCCTTGGAGAGATAAATTTTTAGTAGATTATATCTCCATAGATGAAGTTGGTCGGTTGTCCCTAGACGATTTAGAAGCTAAATTAAATAAATATATAAATGATATAGTACTAGTTACAATTACTGGTGCTTCAAATATAACTGGCTATAAGAACCCTATTTATGATATAGCTAAATTAGTTCATAAGTTCGGCTGCAAAATACTTGTAGATGGTGCACAATTAATACCCCACGCTCCCTTTACTATGAATAGTGAGAATCCTGAATATAATATAGATTTTTTAATCTTCTCCGCTCATAAAATGTATGCTCCATTTGGCATTGGAGTACTAATTGGGCCTAAAAGCATCTTAGATAACTGTGACCCTGATTTAGTTGGCGGAGGAACAGTAGATATTGTTACTCATGATTATATAAAGTGGAATGACTCTCCAGAGAGGCATGAGGCGGGGTCCCCCAATGTTATAGGTTCTATAGCTCTGTCATCTGCTATTAAGACCTTAAGTAAGATTGGAATGGATAATGTGGAGAATATTGAAAAAAATTTGACTACCTATGCCCTTAAGCAAATAAGAAATATTCCAAATCTTACAATCTATTGTGACACTTCTAAAGAAATTGACAGAGTTAGTATAATTCCATTTAATATTGCTGGAATTCATCACGCCTTAGTTGCTAAAATTCTATCTTATGAATGGGGCATTTCTGTAAGAAGCGGGTGTTTTTGCGCTCAGCCCTACCTTGCTCAGCTATTAAATATCTCTAGTGAGTTTGCACATAACCGTATATCAAATCTTGATTTATACCGTCCTGGGATGGTTAGGATCAGTTTTGGACTTTATAATAGTTACTCAGAAATTGATATACTAGCTTATGCCCTTAATAAAATTTCATTGAAAAGAGATTATTATATTACCAAATATCAAAATATGAAAAAAACTCTTTTTGATATATAATTTCAAAAATTATTTACAGGCAAATAAGAATAGTACACTAGGATCTGTACTATTCTTATTTTAGGCCTATATTAAATTAGTTGTTACTACTGATAATCTCCATTTTATTAGTCTACTTAGACTATAAAAATAATATTACTATAGGAATTGTTATTCCAGAAATTATTGTAGTAATAAATATGCACTTCGAGGCTAGCAAATTGTCCCCACCGTATTTCTCAGCGATTATTGCGGCTGAAACTGCTGCAGGCATTGCTTGCAATATTACACATATGTTTAGTAACAATTCATCTGCTTTTATTAATTTTAGCACCACATAGACAATCATCGGAACTACTAAAAGTCTGACTAAAGTAGCGTAGTATATAGAAATATCAGAAAAAATATCCTTGATTTTCATTTCTGCAAGCATCGAACCAACTACTAGCATAGATAACGGTGTTGTAGTAGACCCCACTAGTTTCAGTGAAGTTTCAATAGTTAATGGTAACCTTATTGAAAACGCGAATAAAATTATACCAATAAATACTGCTATAAGCGCTGGGTTTGCCATTGCTTTCCTCATGGATTTAAAATCCTTTTCTCCTGTATATAGCATTACCCCTACTGTCCACACTAAAAGGTTAAAGGGAATATTAAATATTGCTGCATAAAAAACGCCTATACTTCCATAAATGCTTTCAAGCACTGGATAACCCATAAACCCTACATTAGAGAAGATTGTTATAAATCTAAATACTTGTTGTTTATTTTTAGGCAACTTAAAAAAAAGCATCTTACTAATAAATATTAAACCTATGTGTATTATAAACGAATACATTAAAATCTTTTGGGCATTACTAATCATCTCTGCTTGATATTGAATATTAAATGATGTAACTATCATAAATGGCAAGGTTATATTAATTAATAATTCCGACATGCCAGTATCAACTGCATTGTTAAGATACCTCTTTTTCTTAGCATAAAAGCCTACGGACATAATAATAAATAATACGATAACTTGATTAAGTAATTGACTATTTCCCATTTTCACTCTCCTTAATTAAAACCTTAATTGCAACTTGTTATTAACATAATAAATGGTTAATTCAACAATTATTTCAACAATAACATGATTATATATATAAAAATACTAGCATATACTTTATAAAGACTTCATATTAACATCATAGAATGGCAATTAATACTGATAAGGGGGAATTTAAAATAAATATTAATAAGTACCAATATATGTATGAACTTTATAAAGATGCCGAATACTATAAATACAATATGATGTGTACAAATGCATTTGATCATGAAATTTTTTATAAGAATTCACTTAATGAAAAACTTCGTGAAATAAGTACTTTAATCGAAGAGTATTATGAATTTCCAAGTAACAATCCAACTCAAGATAGAGATGGATTATAGGGAAAATTCACATTAGACGATAAAAATTAACTCACAATAATATGCATTGGGGAGTTTTAAGTTCTCTTAAAACTCCCCAATGCACATTTTTTTTATATTGACATATACTCCATTTTCCTCTTTTTAAAATATACAGGTTTCAAGTCACATATCTCGCATATCCTATTGGCTATCAGAAAATTCTTACCAATATCCTCTGAATTATGTGCGTCTGAGCCTATTGTTACATATTTCCCTCCGAGTCTACTGTATGCCCTATAAACATCAATCAAACTATTATATGCTTCCTTATTGCCCAGTCTTCTAGTATTAAGTTCCATTACTTTTCCATTATGCACTATAGTTTTTATCACTTCATCAATATATTCATTAAATTCATTATAATGCATTTCATTGTCATGAAAAGTGGCATATCTAGATATATAGTCAATATGCCCTAAACTATCAATAAAGTCGTACTGTTTCACACATTCAATCATACTTAAAAAATATTGTTCAAAGGTATCTTTTTTAGTTTTGCCCTCATAACATTTCGTATCGTAAATATCTTCGCCCTCCGATACATGTATAGATCCAATTATATAGTCAAAAGGATACTTATTAACTATCACTCTATTTTCCTCTAAACAAATAGGTTGCATTCCGATTTCAATTCCAAGCATAAACTTGCTGCTTTTATACTTCTCATAGTCATTAAAATATTTGTCTATATCAAAAGTAAAATCTGTTCCTGTTGGAAAATTTAAATCTAGATGCTCTGTAATAGTCATCCCAATACCATTTTTTCTCGAATGTTCCAGCGCGTGCTGAAGTTTCATTTCAGAATCAGAAGAAAACTCCGTGTGTATATGTGAATCAATCATAACCCAACCTCCTAGTTGTCCTTTAAATCATTTCTTCGTATCTATTTCGCATCTTTTAAATGCAATAATAGCTATTTTTTATGTATATCTATACAATTATAACAAAATATAAAAGAATAAGATATAACCCCAAGAACGTTCTTAGGGTTATATCTTATCATGTTAAAGTATTTTATTGTATCATAAGTAATATTACGGAATAACTGTATGAGTTAAATTCAGCGTATCTCCTCCGCCAGAGATTGTGGCGTCATATGTTCCAGCCATGGTTTTATCGCTTACAATCCAATTAAATGTTGTCACTCCTGTTCCATCTGTAGTACGCCATTGAATTACAGAAACTGTTTTATTTGCTAATTTATAAGTAGTTTTTATGTTGTATAAAGTATTAGGTGTTCCCTGTATTGTTATAACACCAGTTCCTTCACGCTTAACAGAAGATACAGAATTAATAATTTTTAAATGGCTTTGATTTATAGATTGTTTTTGCGACATATTTGATACTTTTACCAAAGGTATTGCGCCAATAGTGCTATGGTATCCAACCATACACATACTTAATAATAAAATATATGCTACCTTAATTTTCATAATATCACCTCTTCTTATAGATTAAGGTACCCATATTTGTAATAAAATATTTCATAATTATCTCACTTACTCAATATAAAATTTATTTTTCCACATAAATTACAAACATACCCAAAATATGCATTTTTGAATAGCTCTATGATCTTTAGATTTGGATTTTCTAGTTACAGTTGGGGGCTGCAACTGTAAAAAAAGAAAGACTGTGCAATTAGTGAAAGAAAAACTTTCACTAATTGCACAGTCTTGACCAAACTTGTTTTAGTTTGACTAAACCTTATTGTTTGTAGACATTATTATATAAATAAAAAATTATTTTAGCATTCTGCCATCATTAAATATATCATCTCTATAAGAAGGTTTATTTATTTGTTAATAATTGTTTAATTTCATTAAGATAACTAAACACCTTTACAGAACACTCATCCATCTTCAATAAGAATTGTTCTGCCCTTTCCATATCACCATTTTCGTAAGCGACAACCGCCTCCTTTGCTACCTTATGAAGTTCTATATGTGGATTTTCAAGTTTTGCAAAAGCATTTACATTTTTATATTTTTCACAATCTATGCCATAGTACCATTTCCCCAATGCACAAATTTTATAATCTCCAACCACATTTTTGTCGATTTTTTCATATCCTAATAGCATGTTGTATACTTTCCATCTCCAAAGAAGATGATCTGTTTTGTATATGTCTATCATATCACTATCAGGTAAACACATCCTATTTTTAATAGCTTCCACTCTTATGCCATTAATTTGTTTACTCATATCATATATTGCTCTACCAGTAACATCACATTTTTCATCAAGATAATCTGCTTGTGAAGATAACTCCATTATACTCGCGGTAAAGTGTTGAGTAACCGCGGTTTGTTCTTCTGTATTTGCAGCAACTTGTACAATTATTTCATTTACTTCTCCAACAGAGCAACTAATTTTACTTATTGATTCTAACGCACTATCAACCAATTGTTTTCCTGAATCCAACTGTTCTGCGGTATTACTTATTTTAACTACTGATAAATCAATATTTTGTTGAAGCTCTAATATGTTTTTTTGAATATCTAATACTGAAATTTTTGTGTGTTCTGATAATTTTTTAACTTCATCTGCGACTACAGCAAACCCCCGGCCTTGTTCTCCTGCTCTTGCTGCCTCAATGGCTGCGTTTAGAGACAATAAATTGGTTTGGTCTGCTATTCCTTTTACGATATCAATAATTTTATTTATTGTATGAGTTTTTTCTCTTACGATTTTCATTTGATCATTAATTTCTGAAATATCATCAAATGACTTTTTAACAAAACTTATGGAGTTAGATATTTTTTTCACCCCTTCAATTGAAATATCGCTTGTTTCACTGGAACTTTCCGCTACCTTTTGAGAATTTAATGCAACTTCCTCAATTGAAGCTGCTAGTTCTTCACCACTGGCAGACATAGCATGAAGAGACCCTGTTTGCCTGTTTACACTTTTCATCATATCCTTCATTGAATCCATTCGTGTTACAGTCTCTAAAAGAGTATTTATTTGTAGTATCGTTCTCTTATCATTTTCACGTAAAATACCTACCATATGATTCCATTTTTTTGCTACTTCAGAACAACCTAATTCCTCTTCCTTAATCTCACAATTAGTTCCAGTAATTATATCTTCTATTGCCTTAATTAATATCTCAATACTAATTTGTGGTGTACTACTAACTGAATTTTTCTTTAGTCTTCTAAACATATCTTACATTATCCCCTTTCCTATGAAATTCGAAGTTCTTTGTTATATTCACCTAATATAAAATATGTATTTTAATATTATATTAATTAAATCTTACGGATTAAATAGATTAATATCATACTACATCAATAAACTTCTTCTTTAAAACTAAAGGTCAATAAACCGGATGCATACT
>NZ_JAENWL010000250.1 GCF_016650095.1 Clostridium sp.
ACTATGTGTGGTGCATCAAATTTAATTACATAATCCAAAGCTACAGGATGAACTCCAGCTCTTGGGGGGTCAAGAACAATGCTATCTGGCTTATCCTTTACCTCTTTAATAACTTTTGCTATATCACCTGCTATAAACTCACAATTAGAGAGTCCGTTAATTCTTGCATTTTCATTAGCCGCTGCAACTGCTTCGTCGATTAACTCAATTCCTAAAACTTTTTTTGCTTTAGCTGCTACAATTTGTCCTATAGTTCCAGTTCCGCAATATAGATCAAACACTACTTTTGATTCAGCTGTTCCTAAAAAATCTCTAACTAAACTATAAAGCTTTTCTGCTCCACTTGTATTAGTTTGAAAAAATGCAAAAGGATTAATTTTAAATTTAAGATCTAATAATTCTTCCATAATATAATCTCTTCCGTATAATATTTCAATTTTATCAGCATGAACTACATCTGCATATCCGTCATTTGATGTATGTATTATTCCCGTTATGGTTCCAGCACATTTTAATTCTTTAAGCATATTAGTTATTTCACTAAAATCAAAATCTACCTGAGTTGTAGTTACCATATTTACTAATATCTCACCAGTGTTTTTAGCCTTTCGAACAACTAAATTTCTTAAAAACCCCTCATGTTCCATTACTTTATAGTGTGGTAATCCTAGCTCTTTAAAATAGTTTAAAACTATTTTTAGAATCTCTCTAAAATCTACATCCACAATTCTACAATCATCTACAGTAACTATACTAAAGCTTCTTCCTTTGGTATGCATACCTAAAGTTAATTCGCCATCTTTTTGAAAGTCACCAAATGTAAATTCCATCTTATTTCTATATTCGAATACATCAGGACTCTTTTCTATGCCTAAAAATTCGAAATTCTTTATATCTGCTTCATCAAACAACCTTAATACCTGCTGTTTTTTCAATTCTAATTGTTTTTCATAAGTAAGAAATTGATGGCTACAACCCCCACATAAATCCGTAATCGTGCATTGAGGCTTAATTTTATAATCCACATCCTCAATGATTCTTACTAGTTTAGCTTCCACTCCCACCTGTTTCTTTTTTGCTACTCTACCAATTACCTTTTGCCCTGGCAAAGTACTTTTAATTGAAACTTTTTCACCTTCGTAAAATGCTATACCTTGCGCTGGAAACTCTATGTCCTCTATGTAAAATTCATATTCTTTTCTTTTTTGCATATTCTTTTAAAACCCCTATCCTTTTGTAATGATTAGTCCCGATATTTTTTTACCAATGGTAGTAGAATTTTTTCCACTTTCCATAATGCTCATGTATAATACCATAACAACCATAAAGATTATAAATGACATTTGGAATTTTTGCGTTATAGCATATCCTGCTACTTTGAGTACCGCATCTGCTCCATATACTCCAACTGTTGATATTCCGCCTATAACTACTAAATCTATGATGCTAGCTTTAAGTGTATCAAGAAAATTAGGTTTTATAACTTTAGCCACATTTGAATTATCAGAGGTCATACCCTGTTTCTTAATATCCGCTTGGATTAATTCTTCATTTTCTGCTATACCTTCATCTTCTGCTACACCTTTATTCTCTATATTATCTGTTTCCTCAATAACATTTTTGTTTTCTTCTTTTTGTTCTAACATTGTAAATCCTCCTTATATTATACTATTATAGTTCATAATGTTTATATATTAATTCTGCAACGGGAAATATTCACATAAACTTTTACTCCCACCTATATATAATACGTATATATGCAGTATAAATCAAGTGGCTAATGTGTATCATTCAAAAACAAACTAATATATTTGGTAACTATTTCGGGTTGACATCATTACTTATGGTACTTATGGTACTTATGGTAAATGAATAAAACTCTTTAATATAAATTAAAGCTCTTTAATATATATTAATAATCATCTATAATGACATAGAAACCCTATATTCATTTTTGGTTTAATAAACTTAGGTAGGTGTTATATGATTACTAAAATTGTTCTTCTATGTATGGCTGGTTTTTTAGGGGCTTTTGTAGATTCCATAGCTGGAGGCGGAGGACTCATAACCGTACCTGCCTTTATGCTTGCAGGACTACCTCCTCACATGGTACTTGGTACTAACAAATTTAGTGCCACTGCTGGTTCTTTTACTAGTTCTCTTAAATTTATAAAATCGGGTAAGGCTAATTTTAAACTTTTAAAATATCTTATTCCATTTGCATTCCTAGGTTCTCTGATTGGTGTTAACGCAGTACTACGTGTAGACCAAAAGTTTCTTAATACATTAGTGTTAATTCTTATCATGTTTATCGGAATTTATACTCTTTTTTCTAAATCATTAGGACTTGAAGATAAATTTCAAGGGCTTACTAAAAAAAATGTGATATATGGCGTAGTCCTTGCTCTTTCTTTAGGTTTCTATGATGGTTTTTTCGGTCCTGGTACTGGCTCCTTTCTAGTTTTCGGATTAATAAATATCTTCGGATTCAACTTTGTATCCTCTTCTGCTAACGCTAGAGTTTTAAATTTCACCAGTGGCTTTACAGCCCTAATTTTGTTTGCCCTAAGTGGCAAAATAGATTATATGATAGGAATACCAGTGGCAGTATCTATGGTTATAGGAGCTAAAATGGGTACAAGTGTTGCGTTAAATAAGGGCTCGAAACTTATAAAACCTATATTCGTAATAATGTCACTCGCTGTTGCCTTTAAAATGCTCATTAGCCTTTTTTAACTAGCCTTAAATAATAAAAAAAGCAAATGATTTATTTCATCTGCTTTTTTTATTATCTTAAATGTACCTTACCCTTGATTGTAATATTTTCCAATATGATGAAAACCTGATTTTTCTATTTCACTGAGCACTAAACTTTGAATAAGATAAGACTGAATAGTATCCTTATGAAGATTTTCTATTTCTTTTTCAATAGCCCTACCTAAATTATCAAGATCTGATTCATTAAGTGGTTCATTAGCATCGTCAGAAGCTCTAGCTACGCTAGTTTTTATTTTGTTTACATCAAAATTTTGGAGTCTTCCATCTTGTTTAATAACCTTCATATTATCATCTCCTATGTATAATTATCACCTAATTATAATCTTTACTCATTATATAATTAAAGATTTAATCCTTAAATTCTATAGCATACTACTATAATATAAAACATTATCGGAATATTCAAGCTTTTTACACAATATTTTTAAGAACGGCTCTCAATATTACTTTTGATAACCGTCCTAAGTCAGACTTCATGTGTTTATTTTATATACTCAAAATATCTTACTACCTTCTCTTTGCATATTATAGTATGTAATGAGTTTTTGTCATCCTAGAACAACAGAACGCCTGCACTAGTAACTAAATAATAAATAAAATTTCTCCGGAATGACTTGCAATAAGAAACGACAAAACAATTGAAATTTGATTTAGAAATTCTTCTTTTGCTAATGTAAAATCCTCGTAAGCCTGCCAGGACGGCAGGCTAGCGAACCTGAGGCAGGACGCCGAATGCATAACAATTAATAATTGTTATGTCCCCCAGCGAACTACCCAGAGGAGAGCGATAGAGGATTTTACATGAGCAAAAGATTAGAATTTCACAATCAAATTTCCTGTTTCGAGTTCGCTTGCAAGGCACGCAGGAGAATCATGATACATTTTTTTTATTCTATTTTCCCAATATCTGTTCTATAGTACATTCCATCAAACTGAATTTTTTTCATATCAGCATAAGCTATTTCCCTTGCTTTTTCCAGTGTTTCACCAAACCCTGTTATTCCTAGTACTCTTCCACCAGTAGTCTTAAGCACACCATTCTCGCCTGCAGCACCTGCTACAAATAGTTTACCTTCTAATTTATCGTTCTCACTTATTTTAAATCCTGTATCGTAGCTACCAGGGTAACCTTTCGATGTAGCAATTAGGCAGCAGGAATATCCAGCCTTCCATTCTAAATTAAAGCTTGAAAGTTCCCCCTTTATAGCACTAATTACAAGTCCTGTAAAATCACTTTTCATAAGTGGAAGAACTGCTTGCGTTTCAGGGTCCCCCAGTCTTACATTATATTCTAGCAAATACACACCTTTTTTCGTTATCATTATTCCAAAAAATATTATCCCATTGTAATCCATTGTTTCCTCTTGAATTCCCCTAAGGGTAGGTGCTAAAATATTCTTTTCGAATTCATCTAATACTTGTTTATTGCAATATGGATTTGGTGCTATAGCTCCCATACCTCCTGTATTAGGTCCAATACCTCCGTCGAATATTTGTTTATGGTCTTTTGAAGATACAAAAGGAATTATAACTTTCCCATCTGTTATAGATAGTATAGATGCCTCTACACCTTCTAAAAACTCTTCAATTACGATTTTCTTCCCACTACCTTTAAATATATCTAATACCATAAAATCATTTATACTTTTACTCGCTTCGGTAAAATCAGTACAAATAATTACTCCTTTACCTGCTGCAAGTCCATCTGCTTTAATTACTATAGGATATTCGCAATTTTTTAAATACTCTATAGCTTTATTCTCCTCTTCAAAAACTTCATATGCAGCTGTTTTTATGCCGTACTTTTTCATAAATTCTTTAGAATAAGCTTTACTTCCTTCAAGCTTCGCCGCCTTTTCGCTAGGTCCTAAAATATTAAGTCCTTTTTCTTTAAATTTATCTACAATTCCTTGTACAAGCCATTCCTCTGATCCAACTATTGTAATATCTATTTTATTTTGCATAGCAAATGCTAAAAGCTCATCCATCTTAGTAATATCAAGGTTCTCACACTTACGCTCGCGGCTAGTGCCACCATTACCTGGTGCACAATACACCACCTCAACGGTGGGATTTTCTGCAATCTTTGACACTAAAGCATGTTCGCGTCCCCCAGAACCAATAACTAACACCTTCATATTAAATCCTCCTAATGTTTGAAATGTCTTATACCTGTAAACACCATAGAAATTCCTTTTTTATCGCACATTTCTATTGATTGCTCGTCTTTAATAGAACCACCTGGTTGAATAATTGATTTTATGTTATATTTTGCAGCGAGTTCCACAACATCTCCAAATGGGAAAAATGCATCTGATGCTAGTATTGTACCATCTCCTGCTCTTTCTAATGCTTGCTGTGCTGCCCATATTCTATTTACCTGGCCTGCACCAATACCCTTAGTCACACCATCCTTAACTATTACAATAGCATTTGATTTAACATACTTAACTACTACCATTGCAAAAACCAAATCCTTCATCTCTTGCTTAGAAGGTTTATTTTCAGTAACTACTTTTATATCGTCTATTAATTTATCATCTGAACTTTGCACTAATATTCCGCCATCAACGTTAACTATATTAACTTTTCCTACAGCTTTACTCATGCATTTTATAATTCTTAAGTTTTTCTTGCTTTTTAAAACTAGTAACGCTTCATCATCAAATTCTGGCGCAATAACTACTTCTAAAAATATCTTTATAAGTTCTTCTGCAGTTTCTTTATCTACCTTTTTATTAAAAGCTACAATGCCTCCAAATATAGACATAGGATCGCACTCATATGCCTTTTTATATGTATCAAGTACACTACTACCTATAGCTACTCCACAAGGTGTATTGTGCTTTAAGGCGCAACAAGCAGTTTCATCGAATTCGCATACTACCTTCCATGCAATGTCCATATC
>NZ_JAENWL010000238.1 GCF_016650095.1 Clostridium sp.
ATATCAAATTAATGTATATAGGATATATAATCTAAGGAGGAATAAATTAATGATAATAAATAATTTTAAAAAACTGAGTGTAATAGCTCTAAGTCTAGCAATTCTAACTTTTGTAGGCTGCAGTAGCGGTAAAAGTGCTAACAAATCTATTGGTGAGCAAATGGGTTACAAAATTACAGGTATAGATGCTGGTTCTGGCGAAATGGAGTTTGCAGAGCAAGCTTGCAAAGAATATAACACAGATTATACTGTTCAAGCTAGCTCAGGTGCTGCTATGACACAAGCACTAGCAGATGCTTATGCAGATGAAAAGCCAATAATAGTTACTGGTTGGTCTCCTCACTGGATGTTTTCTAAATATGACTTAAAATACTTAGACGACCCTAAGGGAATTTTCGGTGGCGTTGAACACACAAGTACAGTTGTACGCAAAAACTTAAAAGAAAAAATGCCCAATGCTTATAAAATATTAGATCAATTTTATTGGACTCCAGCAAATTCTGAATCTGTTATGCTTGAAATTAACTCTGGCGGAGACATAAAGAAAGTTGCAAGACAATGGGTTACTGACAATAAAGATAAAGTAAGTGAGTGGACTGCAGGCGCAAAAAAAGTAAATGGCGATCCAATCAGGCTTGCTTATGTTGCTTGGGATAGTGCAATTGCATCTACTAACGTAATTGGAACAGTATTGGAAGATATGGGTTACAAAGTTGATCTTGTACAAGTAGATGCAGGACCAATGTGGGCTGCAGTAGGTACTGGAGATGTAGATGCTATAGTTGCAGCTTGGTTACCAGGAACACACGCTAAATACTATGCAGACTACAAAGATGTCGTTGAAGATTTAGGACCAAACCTAGAAGGTGCTAGAGTAGGCTTAGTTGTTCCTACGTATATGGATATTAATTCTATAGAAGATCTAGCTAGATAGATTATAAAAAGTAGAAACCTCTGTAAAGCTCCTGCTATACAGAGGTTTTTTTATATGTCAACTAAACCAGTTACTCATATGCCTCATCCCCTAAAATCTTAAGGGTTTTCGGAATTCTTATATATATAATATCACTTCCAGAACTAGTAACACCGTTCTTACTTTCATTATCTGTTTTTTCATAAAACTGCTTAATAGCAATGTCTTTAGAAAACTGTGTAAGTCTATACTCTTGCTTTTCACACTCTATATTTAGTTTACTTCTATATTTCCAAAGATCGGTGTTTGTGTAAGTAAAACCCCTACTGTCAATATAATAACAATAAAGACATTAGACTTTTGAGTAAGAACAGTGCATAGATAAACAAGTGAGCTGAACAATATAAAATATAAGAAGTTAGCACCAATACTGCACATAATCTCCACTGGTGTTAGGTAAATTCTTTTCTAACTGCGGCATCCATTCCTGTAGTTGGTTCATCCATAATAGTTAGAGCACAATGACTAACTATCCCTAGTATCATATTAAATGTACTAGTCATTCCCTTAGAAAGCTCGCTGTGTTTTCTATTTTGATCTAGTGAAAAATACTCAAGAAGTTTTCTACTCATTATTTCATCAAAGTTTGGATAAAAACTATTTGTAGCGGTCAAAATTTCATCAAGGGTTAATTGCTTTGAGAAACTCATGTTTTCATCAATAAATATTATGTTACAGGATACATTTAAATTATTAAATGGATTTTCATTAAAAACCTTAATTTCACCATCAGTAGTCTTTAAGAATCCACTTAACAGCTTTAATAGAGTAGTTTTACCCGCACCATTTCTACCAATAAGACCAGTGATAGTGTTTTCCTCAATAGAAAAGCTTAGATTGTTTAAGGCATTATTTTTTTTATATGCTTTGGTAACATTAGTACATTGAATAATCTTCAAATTTATCCCTCCCCGCTTTTTATAAAGAATATTTTGCGCGGCTAGAATAAATTAACAAAGAAGAACTTCCAGTTGCTACTATGGGTCAATCCCCACGGCAGAAAACTGGAAGTTCTTCCTTTCTAAAGTTTTTATTTCAGTGGACTCTACCACAGTTATAACTAAAACTTTATTATAGTGGATACGCACCATTCCATACTATATCCCTATAATTTGTTGGATCAGTATCGCCTTCTGTACTGAACATTAATACTACAGAATCTTTGCTTAAGCCAAGTTTTTCCTTTACTAAGCTATACTCAGGATTAGTCATTAGAAGTGAAAGTACTCCCGCACCTATTGCTGCTGACTCTCCAGAAATTACTCGCACGTCCTCTCCAATAGGGTTACCGAGAATTCTCATTCCTGTAGCAGTTACACTATCAGCACATTTACAGAAACCAGTAGCGAAATTTCTTATTATTTCCCATCCTGCTGGAACAGGTTCTCCACATGCAAGCCCTGCCATGATACTATCTAATGATCCACCTACTGTATAAGCAGTACCATCATTCATTTCCCCAGACTTAAAGTAACATGCTGCATTTTTAGGCTCCATTATAAGTGTAGTTGGCATATCTCCATTATAATAATTTGATATAGCTCCTATTACACCGGACGCCATTGCACCAACACCAGCTTGAACAAACAAATGAGTTGGCTTTTTATAACCTGCAGCTTCTAGTTGTTCTATTGCTTCCATTCCCATAGTCGAATATCCTTGAAGAATAGTCCTCGGAACTTCTTCGTAACCTTCCCATGAAGTATCTTGTACTATATACCAATTATTTTCAGTTGCCATTTCATTTGCATATCTTACAGTATCATCATAGTTAAATTCAGTAACTGTAACAGTTGCTCCTAATGCTTCTATGTTTTTTACCCTGCTTTCTACTGTTCCCTTCGGCATATAGATAATTGCTTTTAAACCTAATTCCTTAGCTGTCCAAGCCACACCTCTACCATGATTTCCATCAGAACAAGTAGCCAAAGTAATATCCTTAATTTCTGATTGAACGCTCTCAGATTTTAAGTAATCAAAAGTAACATTTGAAACGTCAACTCCTAGCTTGTCACAAACTAACTTAGTAATTGCATAAGAAGCTCCTAATATTTTAAATGAGTTTATATCTCCTCTTTGTGATTCATCTTTAATAAATATTGACTTTACTCCTATATACTCAGATAAACTTTTTAATTGCACTAAAGGAGTAGCCGTGCAATCAGGAATACTATTATGAATATGTCTAACTTTTTTTAATTGTTCTACAGATAGAAATTCTGCGCATCTTTCCTCTTTAGCATCATATTTTCCATTAACTATAAATTCAATATTATTTGTCGTTTTTGGCATTTGCTCATCTCCACTTCAATGTAATCGATTAAGATTCTTTTTAGTTTCATACAATTAATTATATTGTAAATTATTCATATAGTAAATATAATTCTGCATCATTCCATATTATTCAAATAAATAATTCTCAATCTTATTTCTCTTACGTGACAAAATGTCTGCAATAAAAAATACAGATATATTCACTAAAATAAATATTACCCCTAAAACCGCTGCATTTCCTGTATCCCCGTTGCTTATATAAGGATACATCATAGAAGATAGTGTGCGCACTTTACCTCCCCCTATTAGAAAGGTTGAGAAATATTCAGAGAATGAAATAAGAAACCCTATAGAAAAAGATAGGTATATTCCAGGTGCCAAAAGCGGAAGTAATATCTTTGAGTAAATCTTTGTTTTCGTGCATCCCATGGTTCTTGCGACATTTTCCATATCGGGGTTAATGCCCTTGAAAAAAGATATAAAAATATTCGTAGCATAAGGCACTGAAACAAGCATGTGCGCAGATATCACTCCAGTAAAGCTGTTAATCAAATGGAGTTTTATCATCATCAAATGAACACCCATAAATAGTGCGATTGAGGGTATAAATAATGGAAGGGAAAAAAATATTTTTATGAATTTGTCCCCAAAGAATGTATATTTCACTAAGGCTCTCGCAGTCATAATTCCTACTAGCGTTGCCAGCACTGCGTTTAGCGTTCCAATGACAATACTATTTAATAGACTGATATAAAACTGAGGATTTCCCAATATAATGTTTTCCCACAACCCCATGGTAAATTTATCCGGAAACAAAAGTGGATAGCGGTAGTATGAAAAAATTGAAAGTAGAAATACCAGCGTCATTGGAAATAAAATAATAATGGTTGTTAGCAGTAAAATCAACTTCCTCATGACCTCCTCCCCTTAAGCAGAATCTTTAATAGCATAGCATATACCCCTATAATTATGCCTCCAAGTATAATCAGAATTACGTTCATTGCCATGCCTTTTGGAATCGCACTAAGATTAGGGTTAATGAACAAGCTATAAAGTTTTGATGACAGAGATACTGGTGAAATGCTTCCTAACAAATATGGGACCTCAAAGGAGCCTAGTGCATAGGCAAATACAATGCAGGATGTCCATATTATTGCTCCAGAGCTTAGAGGTATATAAATCTTTCGGAGGATAGTGAGTCCACTAGCATTCAAAGATTTTGCAACATCTTCATATGTACTGCTGATTTTGGACATGACATTAAGGACCAATAATGCTATAAATGGTGTGCCTTTGAAAACATACACCCATATAATACCCAGTCCCCTTCTATCAAAAACAAGTTCTGGAAAGCTTTTCAAATCCTTCAGTACCCCTATATTGTACATAAGCCTAGAAATAAGCCCTGTTTGACTTAGCATTAGCATTGCTAAAAAAACCACATATAGATAGGGTATAATCAGCCCCATCTGCAAGATTTTCTTAACTATACCCTTGATAAGCGAATTTCTTGAGGTCACAAAACAATAGGCAATGATGATTCCAAGAAAAGTAGACAAAATTGTCGCCATGACAGCTATATATACAGAGTAAAGCATATCCTTAAGAAAGCTATTTTGCCCAAAAATTTCCTTGTAACTATCCAGGTTAAAAGTATTAAAACCCAAAACAGGGATATAACCCATGCTTTCCTTTACAGTTTCTATAAGTCCGCCACCAATCAGAAAAATATACAGTATCAAAATAGGTGATAAAAGTACATAGGGTGTAATCCTCTTAAAACGCATTATTTTCCTCCTATTTCGCTTATCCATATTTCCTTGATCCAGTCGATATATTGGGATTTCATTTCTGGAAGTCTATGCTGCGAAAGTTCTTTAATGGAAAGTGCACCTGGGCCTGCCTGTGCTTCTTCAAGTTCTACATTTTGATCATCACTTAGCTTACTTACATCTAAGGCTGGCATATCTCCCCATACTTCGGCTTTCAATTTTTCAATTTGAGCTTTTGGACTTTCTAGGAAATCAATTACAAGTAGTGCAGCTGCCTTATTTGGCGCATTGTAAGGCACGGCAAGGTAATGCGAATTTCCTATAGTTCCGGTGTCAAAAACAAAGCTTTTTACTGTCTCCGGATACTCTCCTTTTTTTACAAGCCCTGCGGTTTTACCTATTTCAAAGCCCATGGTCATTGAAATTTCCCCATTTTTAAAAAACTCATCCTGTAGGGCTTGCGTTGCAGGAAATGCCTTTCCTTCTCTCCATAGGTACTGGTTCATTTCCTTAAAATAAGCAACCACAGGTTTTGAAATCTGAAGGAACTCCTCCCTTTTCATATCCTTTTGGAAAACATCACTTTTCCCCGTTAGCTCATAATAGGCAGTTCTGATAAAAGATACTCCCGCAAAATCATCGGGAAGCTTTGGGTATGTAAATTTTCCAGGATTTTTTTTAACCCATTCCATTAATTCCTTAAAGTTTTTCGGTGGAACAGGAACTACTTTGGAATCATAAGTAAGTACAAGCTGTGCTCTACCCCAGATGGCTTCTGATCCTTCTATAGGAACACCAGTATCAAACTTTAAATCATCTGCATTTTCATCATAATACTTCTTTAGATTTGGCAAAAGTTCAGTGAAGGGTCCCCATATAAGCTCGC
>NZ_JAENWL010000078.1 GCF_016650095.1 Clostridium sp.
AAAAGTCGAAGAACTTGAGGCAATGAGGCTTAAGGATATTGAGGAACTAAATCAAGAAGAGTGTGGAGAGAAAATGCAAGTATCAAGACAAACTTTTCAAAATATTATAGACAGTGCAAGAAAAAAAGTAGCTATTGCTTTGACAGAAGGAAATGCTATAAGAATAAGTGGGGGAAATTATAGAACAACATTCTGCAAATTTAAATGCTTTAATTGTGGCAATATATATGAGATAAATTATGAACAGGATAAGCATATTTGTCCTAGTTGTGGGTCTGAAAAGATTACTTGTGGGAAAAAAACGGATTTTTGCAGCAAATGGTGTAAAGGACATAATATTGATGATGATGCTTGAGATATCAGAATTATTTAAAGACACAGAAATAATAATGAAAAATTACGATTAATTTCTAAATAAGAAAGGTAGAGGTGAGCATATGTATACTTGTGCTATGTGCAATGAACATTATTGTAAAACAGGAGAACTTGAGAAATTACCACTTAATTGTCCATGTAATGAAAAAGAAGAACTGGAAAAAATAAAGGAACTATATTTTGAAGAGGAAAATTATAAATTAGCATATAATTCTGCGTTAGTCGAAGCAGAAGGATATTGTATAAAAACAAGACTTGAAGAGACTATGGATTTTGCGAATAAATGTAACTTTAAAAAGTTAGGAGTGGCCTTTTGTGTTGGGTTTAGCAAAGAAGCAAAAATATTATGTTCAATACTAAAACATAATGGGTTTGAGGTTGACTCGGTAGTATGTAAGAATGGAAGTATACCTAAAGAATTTTTGAAGATTAAAGAAAATGAAAAGGTAAGACCAGGAACTTATGAATCAATATGTAACCCTATTGGACAGGCTACTTTTTTAAATAATGCCAAAACAGACTTAAATATTATTCTAGGGTTATGTGTAGGACACGATTCACTATTTATAAAATATGCTAGTGCGCCAGTGACAGTTTTTGCGGTTAAGGATAGAGTACTTGCACATAATCCTTTAGGTGCGTTGTATCTTTCAGATGGTTACTATAAAAATAAATTGTATAAATAATGGATGATTATATTTACATAGACATAGACATTTAGTTCAGATGATAGGCTTCTTGAAGCTTTAAAGCTGCATGCTGCATGATTGCAGCTTTTTTATTTTTTTGGACCGGTACTTTTGTGTGTATTTTTATCATCATATCGCTAATAGAGATCTGATTAGAAAAAGTAAGTAAATGAGACATTCTGATATCTATTAAAATATGATTATCGTTTACTACGCCCTAATCTTCTATGGAGTGGTTTTGACCGCTAGAATAAAGAATGGTAATATTTTATAGTGAGTAGGTGAAATAATGAAGTACTTAAGACAATTAATGATTATTTTGATTCCATATATTATTGGTACCGTTTTACAACTAACATTAAATCTTCCAATTCCAGGTGCGGTTATTGGACTTGTTTTACTTTTTTTAGGATTACAAATAGGAATAATTAAGGTAGAAATGATTGAAGAGGTATGCGAGTTTCTTTTATCAAATATGTCTTTTTTCTTTATACCTGCTGGAGTGGGTCTAATGACAGCTTTTAGTGTGTTAGAAGGAAAATGGGTACCATTTATTATTATAGTTGTTTTTTCAACAGGTCTAGTTTGGATTGTGACAGCGTATGTAGTTAAATTTTTAAGGAAAGGGCGTCTATATGAATGATTTAATTATTTCCCCAGTTTTTGGTGTATTAACATCCCTTATTGCTTACGAAATTGGAATTTACATAAAGAAAAAAGGAAGACTTTCAATTTTCAATCCACTTTTAATAGCTATTATTATATTAATATTTTTCCTTACAAAGTTACATATCAAATATGAGGATTACAATAACGGAGGTCAAATAATTTCGTTCTTTTTATATCCTGCTACAGTGGCATTAGCTTTGCCCATGTATAAGAAATTTACACTATTTAAAGAAAATGCTATTCCAATACTTATAGGAATTTTAAGTGGGGCTATTTCGGGGGTTATATGTGTAGTATTTACGTCAAAGTTATTTGGATTTTCTAATGTACTTATTGAATCTTTAATACCCAAGTCTATAACAACACCTATAGGAATTGTGCTGTCAAATCAGTTAGGTGGACTTCCATCAATTACTGTTGTAGCTATAATAATGACAGGGATTATAGGCTCAATTGGTGGGCCGTTTTTATATGATGTTTTTAAAATTAAAGATAAAGTTGCCCTAGGAATTGCTATGGGAGCTTCTTCTCATGCACTAGGTACAGCAAGAGCTATGGAAATAGGAGAAACTGAAGGAGCAATGAGTGGTTTAACTATGGCTATTTCAGGAATTGTCGCTGTTATTTTATACCCTGTTTTATGGAAATTATTTCTTTAATTATTATAAATGAGTCTTTTAATAAACTTAATTAAAATAATACTTTCAAAGTATACCCCTACGTGGTATACTTTTAGAATAATTAACAAGGGGGTTTATCTATGAGTAAAAAATTTAAGTTCACAAATAGGATTTATTTAATAGCCGTGATTTTTTTAATAGTAGTATTTTCAGGATGCAGCAATAATAGTATTGATACTAATAAAGGGGTTACAAATGCACCCGAAAAAGCTAGCTTTAGCAATATAACTCCAGAAGAAGCTAAGGAGAGACTTGATAGTGACAAAGAGATTATACTTTTAGATGTAAGAACGAAGGAAGAGTATGAAACTGGTCACATAAAAGGATCTATATTAATGCCAGTAGATAATCTTGAGGAAGAGGTGGGAAAAAGCCTTAAGGATAAGGAAGTAACAATATTGGTATATTGTAGAAGTGGTAACAGAAGTTTTTCTGCAGCTAACATATTAATAGAGCAGGGATACAAAAATGTATATAATTTAGGTGGAATAAAGGATTGGCCTTATGAAGTTGTAAAGTAATTTATTGAAAAGATATTTATATGATGAAACAATAAAAGGAGTAAAGTTATGAATAATTTAAATTCTATATATGATATAAAAGATTTTATTAAAGATAATAAATTTGTAATGTTATATTTTTCATCGGATGGGTGTAATGTGTGTAATGATATTTTGCCCAAAATTGAAGAGCTACTTAGAAAATATTCTAAAGTTGTGAGTGGTCATATAGAAGTTCAGGACCTACCATTTGTAGCTAGTGTTTTTGGCATATTTACTATTCCGACCATTATTATATTATTGGAGGGAAAAGAGATAGTAAGGCAAGCTAGATATATTAATTTTTTAGAGCTAGAAGAAAAAATTCAGCGATTTTCTGAATTTGTTTAAGCGAAAGGGTATTTAACATGAATAAAAGATGGACACGAAACTTGTATATATTCACCATATTATTTTTTGCTTTTGGATTTTTTAATATTATTTTTGCTTGGATTGGCTTTGCATGCATGATTATTCCATTCGTGTTACTAGCAAAGGATGGTAAGAAGACATGGTGTCAGAATTATTGTCCAAGAGCAAATATGTTTACAGTATTGTTTAAAGGGAGGTCTTTTAAAAGTAAGGCCACTCCTAAATGGCTTACAAAAGATAAGGCAAAAGGTTTTTTGCTAATTTATTTTAGTTTCAATTTATTTATTTTATTTATGTCAACTTTGATGGTTTTTAGGGGCAGAATGGAGGCTATGGAAAAGGTGAGATTTATGATTGTATTTAGGCTTCCATGGAACATGCCTCAGCTTTTAAATATAAGCTCTATACCAGATTGGGCAGTACACTTATCCTTTAGAGTTTATTCTATGATGTTTACAACAACGGTCATAGGAATGGTTCTGGGCTTTATGTATATGCCTCGAATGTGGTGTACAATATGCCCAGTAAATACAATATCAGATATAGTTATTAAAAAGATTAAGTATTAAATTATACATTAAAATATTAATAAACATGCTATCAGTTAAGTCAGCATGTTTATATCGTATTATTAGTGATACTAATTAGAAAATACTCTCCCACCGCCCATCATTCCACCGCCATTTCCGCCACCATTTCCATGAACATTACCAGTCCCATTTGAATGCATATTTCCTTCACCGAAATCACCAGTGCAAGAGGATTGGTTAGTTTTTATATTTTCCTTTAAAGCAGTGCCTTCTTCCTTTGTTATAGTGCCTTTTGTAACAGAGACATCTATTGCTTCGTTTTTTTCTGCAAGTAGTGCAGCCTGAAATGTTTCTTCGCTCATCCCTTTTTCTTTAGCAATCTCATATACTGTTTTTCCAGAATTAAGTTCATCTGTTATCTGGGTATCTGTTAATCCTAGCTTATTTTTAAGCACTGAGGTTACGTAGTCATATCCTCTAATACCTGTGGCTCTAGCCATTCCAAGAAATTGGTGTACTACAGTGGTTGGTGCAGTGGTAGAAGTTTCTGCAGCGAATACTGCACCGCTAGCTCCTAGTGCTAATGTTAAAGTTAATGCAATTGCAATTTTATTGTTTTTCATTTTTATTCCTCCTCGAACCGTTTTTTATTTGGTATGACTATATCATAACGAAATTATGGTTTCGATAAGTGTTATTTTTGTGTCATTTATATTAAATAAAATTTATTCTTATGCCACAAATAGTACACAATTTACTAGTCAATAAATGGTATAATTTAAGAAATGTTTACTGGAGGTAATTGTATGGAGACGAAGATACTAGTTGCGGATGATAATGAAGAGATTATAAAATTTCTAAAACCTTACCTTAATAAAGGAGGGTTTGAGGTAATAACAGCTCATGATGGAAATGAGGCCTTAGTTAAAAATATAGAATATAACCCTCAGCTTATTCTTTTGGATATTATGATGCCATATAAAAATGGGTTAGAGGTTTGCAGCGAAATAAGAAAAACTTCAAATGTACCTATTATAATGATCACTGCAAGAAGCGATGATGCTGATAAGATAATGGCGTTAGATACTGGAGCTGATGATTATATAGTAAAGCCTTTTAGTCCAGGAGAAGTTGTTGCAAGAGTTAAAGCTGTACTCAGAAGAATAGTTACAAGTGAAGCACAGAAGCTAACTGCAATTAAATATAATTCCCTTGAAATTGACATAGGAAATTATTCTGTTAAAATAAATAAAAACGTTGTTAACTTAACAAAAAAAGAGATAGAGGTGTTATGGATGCTTGCAAGTTCACCTAATAAGATTCTTTCAAGGGATGACCTGCTAGATAAGATATGGGGAACTGAGTATTTTGGAGATCCAAGGACTGTTGATACACATATAAAAAGGCTTAGGGCAAAGTTAAAACTAGAGGGACAATATAACTTTGATATTAAAACTGTATGGGCTCTTGGATATAAATTTCAGGTTAATTATGATTAAGAGAAGTATAAGTACTAAGTTAACAGCAGGTTTTGTGCTAATTGTAATAATATCTACCCTGTGTATAGGTGTAATTGCGATAAATATCTTTAAGAATAACATATTTAAAATTAAAGAAAAAAATGTTACACTACATGCAAAAGAATTGGGAAATGCTTTAGGGCCTTTCATTGAAAATGATGTGGGATCAAAGGAATATAAAGATATTTTTAATGTAGTTAGTTCATTTGATAACTCAAAGATATGGATAATAAACTTAAAGGGTGAAATCAGAACAATTTATGAAAATAAAGATACTGTCGTAGAGAGAAGTCCAGAACTCCAAAAGGCATATTCAGAAATTATTAGAAATGCAATACAGGGTAGTTCAAAAACGCTGCAAGAATACAACCCTTACTATGACGAAAATATGATGAGCGCAGCGTTTCCAATCACAAGCAGTGATAAAATCGTAATTGGGGTAATTCTTGTTCATTCTTCCACTTATGACTTATCAAATTCTATGAATAAATTTTTTGTATATTTGCTTATAGCACTTCTTGGAGAAGTTATAATTGCGGGATTACTTGGATTTTATTTTTCGAAAAATATAACAAAGCCTATTAAAACAATTAATTCAGCAGCTAGGCAAATGACAAGTGGAAATTTTAAAGTTAAGACAAATATATACCAAAAAGATGAAATAGGAGAGTTATCAACCTCCTTCGATATATTATCATCAAGGCTCGAATACAATATCGGTCAACAAGAGAAGCTAGAGCAGATGAGAAAGGATTTTGTGGCAAATGTATCTCATGAATTTAGGACACCACTAACTATAATAAGAGGAAACCTTGAAGGGCTTTATGATAAAGTAATACCCGAGGACGAGGTTCACGAGAATTATTTTAGGTTACTTCAAGAGACTAAAAGACTTGAGACAATGGTAGCCGACTTGCTGGATTTAAGTAAATTGGAAGCTGGAAAAGTGGTTATAGACTTTCAAAAGATTGATATTAAAGCTTTAATTCAGGATATTACACGGGTATTAAAACCAATAACCAAAGGGAAAAATATAGAGCTTGAATTAATTGAAGAGGGTAATTTACTTCCAGTTTGGAGCGATTACGATAAACTTAAACAACTATTGATAATTTTCATTGACAATGCAATTAAATTTTCTAATGAAAACAGCAAAATACAGTTAGCAATGAATTTTGGAGGTAGTGTTTCAATAACAATAACTGATTATGGTATAGGTATCTCCAAAGAAGATATTCCGTTTATCGGGGAAAGATTTTATAAAGCAGATAAGTCTAGAAAATACGCAGGTAATGGCACAGGGCTAGGTATTTCTATCGCGAAACATCTAATAAAGATTTTGAATTGTAAGCTAGAGATCACAAGTGAAATAAATGTGGGAACACAAATTAAAATAATTTTTTCAAAATTTGAAGAAGAAATACACTTATAGCTTAGGTGGATTTCTTTTTTTTATTTTGTCACAATTAGTCCACATTTTAACCTTTTATAAATGATATTATTATAGAAACAAATAGGAAAGGAGAAATTCTATGAGGCATGGGAGTTATATGGGATACGGTTTTTATGGTTCTTATATATTATCTATTCTAATTATATTAATAATAATTTCGCTAATAGCTGTTCTGCTATTTAAAAGAGGTCAAAATAGTACTTTTGCAATAAGTATGGAAATATTAAAAGAAAGATATGTTAGGGAAGAGATAAGCGCTGATGAGTATAGAGAGAAAAAAGCTGTAATTGAAAGTGTGGAAGGAACAGATCCAGCATTAATAACGCTTGTAGATAGATACGTAAAAGGTGAAATTAATTCAGAGGATTTTTTTATTATTCTAGAAGAAGTAAAAACAAAATAAATAAGTAGGGGGAGCATTATGAAGAATAATAAGTATATAAAGTATTTAAGGTGGGTATTATTAGGATTTTTCCTTATTATGGTTACAAGAGAAGCTTATTTACATCAGGCTCTAGGCGGAGGGGTATCACCTTCAATACATGCGTTGTGCCCATATGGAGCACTGGAGACATTTTATAGTTTGGTATTTGGAGGAACTTTTTTACAAAAAATATTTTCTGGTACAATGGTACTTTTAGGTATTACTTTAGTCCTAGCATTAATATTTAGAAGGAGCTTTTGTGGTTTAATATGTCCATTTGGAGCACTTCAAGAATTCTTTGGGATAATTGGAAAGAAGATATTTCATAAAAGATTTATTATGCCGGTTGTAATAGATAAGCCTTTAAGATACTTAAAGTATGTTGTTTTAGTAGTTACTATATATTTTGCATGGAAAACAGCTGGACTATGGATGGATCCATATGATCCTTGGGCTGCTTATGGTCATATAACAGCTGGGTATGAGAGCTTAATTACTGAATATTTAATTGGAACTATAACATTAGTTATTATTTTGGTGGGTTCTATGCTTTATGATAGATTTTTCTGTAAATACCTTTGCCCAATGGGAGCAGTATATGGCATTGTTTCAAAAATTAGTCCTAGTAAGATTGTTAGAGATAAAGATATATGCATTAATTGTAATTTATGTAGTAAAAGCTGCCCAATGAACATTGATGTAGCAAAAGCGGACATGGTAACAGGAGCAGAATGTATTAGTTGCCAAGCATGTGTACTTTCTTGCCCTAAGGTGGGTGCTCTCGAATATAAAACTGGTAAGAAGACGCTAAAAACGTTAACTGTAATTATACTTGTTGTAGGATTATTTTTTACAGGAGTAATAATAAGTAAAACAGTGGGGATATTTGAAGTAATTCCAAAGCAAATAACAGGAGAATCCCAAATAAATGCGGATGATATTAAAGGGTATATGACAATAAAAGATGTTTCGATTGGAATTAAAATTGAATTAAAGGAAGTATACAAAAAATTAGGGATTCCTGATTCTGTTCCAGAGGACACAAAATTAAAGGAGGTAAGCAATTTTGTAGAAGGTTTTGAAGTTGAAGTAGCAAGGGAAAAATTAAAATAATCAAATTGGTTGATACAGGGATAACTGACCTGTATCTTTTTTTATCCAATCGTTAAAATAAATGGTTAAAAATAAATATTTAATATATAATTATTTATCCTAATCTTAATTTTAATCCATAATGATCAGCATTTATATTTATATCTTCAACATGTGCAAAGTTAGCTAGAGCACAAAACTGTATCATTTCTTCTTTAGATATTCGTTCACTGACAGAAGGTCCCACTTCAGTTTCTTTTTTCTCCCAGTCAATAATACAAAGAAAGGCATTTGGTTTAAGCACTCTTTTTATCTCCTTGAAATATCTAGGTTTATCTTCAATTTCATGAAGAACAGTGCATATAAAAACATAATCAATTGAAGCAGCCTCAACTGGAAAGGTATATTCTTCACTTGTTATAAATTCTATATTAGATATATTAGTTGCCTTTTCTTTTGCAATATCAATAATTTCAGACATTATATCGAGTCCAATTACTTTTCCTTGGTTTAGAATATTAGCTGCAGGAATGGTAAAATACCCTATACCGCAGCCTATATCAAGAAAGGTACCTCTATCAGAGATATTAAATTTTCTCAAGGTTTCTTCAGGGGGCATAGTTTGTCTTCGTTTTGGACTATCTAGTTTTTGTAGATTTTTAATGTTAAATTTATGCATCAAAACACTCTCCTTTATATTTTATATCTTTATATACAAATATAATGATATTATAACATGGAATTTTTAAATTCCATAGGTTATATTATTTTTTATTGGGATTTGCCAATAACAAATAATTGCATTATAATATAAAGGGTATATTATAAATAAAAATACGAGGTGAAAGTTTATGGCTGATTGTGAAAGTTGTCCATCAAGTGGTAAGTGTGATGATAAAGAGACTTGTGGAATAGAAAATAATCCGTTAAATAAAGTTAAAAATATTATCGGAGTTATGAGTGGTAAAGGTGGTGTAGGTAAATCTACGATATCTGTTCTTATTGCACATGAACTTAATAAAAAAGGTTATAAGGTTGGCATTTTGGATTCTGATATTACAGGGCCAAGTATACCAAGGTTGTTAGGTATTAAAGATGTGAAACCTAAAATGAGTGAAGCTGGTATTATACCAGTTAGAACCACTGAGGGCATTGATGTTATTTCAATGAATTTTCTTGTGGAAAATGAAGATGATCCAGTTATTTGGAGAGGACCAGCAGTTTCTGGGGTCGTTAAGCAGTTTTGGACTGACGTTATATGGGGAGAGCTTGATTATTTAATAATAGATATGCCTCCTGGTACAGGTGATGTCGCATTGACAGTAATGCAATCAATACCAATTACAGGCATAGTAATGATTTCTACGCCACAGGACTTAGTATCTATGATTGTTGGAAAAGCAATTAATATGGCTCGGAAGCTTAATATAGATATATTAGGATTAATAGAAAATATGAGTTATATTATTTGTCCTGAATGTAGCGAGAAAATAAGAATATTTGAATCAGATAACATAGATGAATTCCTAAATAAGAATGAGCTGGATTTACTTGGTGAAATTCCAATGTGTAGAGAAATTGTTAATATTTCTAATAAAGGCGAATACAAGCTTAATACTGAATTAACAGAAGTAGCTGAAAACATTATCAATAAGATTATTAAGAATATAGAAAAATAGAAAATGGAGGTAAAAGATATGAAAATAGCAATACCTAATAAAGGAAATATGGTAAATCAACATTTTGGAATGAGTGAAAGTTTTGCAATTGCAACTATAGAAGACAAAAAGATTGTAAGCATTGAAGAAATATCATCAGTGGAACTTGCACATCAGCATCAGGGATTAGCAGACTTACTCAAAGCAAAGGGAGCATCAGTAGTTATTACAGGAGGAATTGGTGGAGGTGCAATTAGTGGCTTACAGCAGAATGGTCTTGAAGTGATAAAAGGAGCATCAGGAGAATATAAAGCGGTTATTCTCGAATATATTAATGGAACACTTAAAGATAAAGATGTAACATGTAATCATCATGGTGAACACCATCACCAATAAGAGAAAGGAGCACAGCTGTGCTCCTTTACTTTTTAATATTCTTTTATATTAATTATCTTTTGAGATTTCCATTAAAACTTGATAGTCCATGATTCATATGATATATTGGACCAAACTTATTTTTTAATAATACATTAACTGCTTTAGGACTTCTACCACCGGATGCACAGTGCACTAGAATTGGTTTGCCACGGAATTTTTCTATCTCTCCAATCCTTGAGGCAATTTCAGAAACGGGCATTAGCTTAGAACCATTTATATGTCCTGATTGGTATTCACCTTTACTTCGTACATCTAAAATGACAAGGCCTTTGTTTTCTTTTATAAGCTTAGCAGCTTCCTCCCCAGAAACATTTTGTACATTCTTATTAAATTTAATCATTATTTTAGGATACAGCATATAAACTATTAAAAGTATTGATAATATTGTTAATATATCATTCATGATTTTTCCCCTCTTTCAATTTAAATAGTATAATTTTTATTATGAATCTTGGTTTTGAAATTTATGTTGGTATATTATAAATCACTATTAGAATATACCCCCTATAGGTATATAGTATCACTATTATATATATATTTCAATATAATTATTTAAATATTTTTTAGTGTGTCTGTATCGCTTTCTCTTAGGATAACTAAAATTTAAAACATAATAATTTTCAAGGGAAGCCATTGACTTCCCTTGAAAATTATTTTAAGAATGCATTAAATAAGTAAGTCCATTATACCAAATTATTCAAGAAATATCCATTTTCAATATCGTTCTTAAACTTAAGCGGAAGTTATTAATTTTTTATCAAGATATTATTAATCTTTTTTAGCAATATATAATTTTTTAGAATCATCTATGGTAGCAAGATAAATATTTGTAATATCATTTACATTATACATATGGAGATGGTTCATAAGCCATTCTTTATCTACTCCAGAGTTAATTAAATTTTCTTCGAATAATTTGCCATCGTTAATAATGACCAAAGGTAAGTCTACAGTTTTAGCAAATAGATTTAAATCAGTTGGAGTAACTGGTCTATGAGATTCTTTTTTTATAGTACTAAAATGACCATTAGGTTCTAGAATTACATATTTAACTTCTGATATATCAAATATATTCTTAAGCCTTAATTCACTCATAAGCAAATCAACATTTATGAAATGCTTTTTCAAATTCTTTCTTATTATCTTCCCATCATCTATTAAAATTATGGGTTTACCATTAAAAAATAAAGATATATTTCTATTTTTCAATGATATGAAACTGATTATATAATTCCAAAAAAACAAGGTTAGGAGTGGAACAATTATATATGTAAAGGAAATCTCTCCATCCAATAATGGTGCAACTGTAAGGGCTCCAAGTACCCATACCAATACGAAATCATACGCTGTAAGTTGACTTACAGTTCTTTTTGATACATATCTTCCTACAAAAAAA
>NZ_JAENWL010000266.1 GCF_016650095.1 Clostridium sp.
AGAATATTTATATTCTCAATCTAGTGATTATGGCATGAAGGTAACACCCCTTCCCATACCGAACAGGTAGGTTAAGCTTCAATGCGCCAATGGTACTGCAGGGGTAACTTTGTGGGAGAGTAGGTCGTCGCTAGGTAATGTTCCGCGATAGCTCAACGGTGGAGCGCTCGGCTGTTAACCGATAGGTTGAAGGTTCAAATCCTTTTCGCGGAGCCATTTTTATTTAAAGTATATAAAAGCTAATTATTAGCTTTTTTTTATTTCCTGAAAAAATATAAAATAAAAAAATCGCATAAATTCTTTTTATATAGATGCTATTTTAGTAATAACTTCTATTGATTTCAAATATATAGTTAAGTATCAATAATTTAATATTATTGATGCTTTTATTTTTTTAAATAATTAAATAAAAAAACATATTAAAGCAATATATTCACACTATTTAGAAAATTTAGTTATTTAGAGAGGGTTTTATATTTATAAGTAGAATATATAAATATATATCCAACAAAAAAAATATCTAACGAAAAGCTAGGAGGTATTGTATATGAAAGAATATAAAAGCAATAATCTAAGAAATGTAGGAATTATTGGACATAGTGGTTCAGGAAAAACCACTATAATGGAATCAATACTATATTACACAAAAGCTATAGATAGATTTGGTAGAGTTGATGATGGGACTACAGTTAGTGATTATGATATTGAGGAAAAGAAGAGAAAGACATCAATTTCTACATCAGTAGCTTTAAGCGAATGGGAAGGTGTAAAAATAAATTTAGTAGATACGCCTGGATATTTTGATTATATAGGAGAAATGATTGAGGGACTAAGAGCTGTAGATATGGCGATGATAGCTGTATGTGGTGTGTCTGGTATAGAAGTTGGAACTGAGAAAGCTTGGGAATATGTGAATGAGAATAAGTTGCCCAGAGCATTTTTTATTAATAAGTTAGATAGAGAAAATAGTAATTTCGAAAGCGTTTTACAACAGTTAAAACAAAAATTTGGGGTATCCGTAGTACCAATTCAATATCCAATAGGTAGTGAAGAAAATTTTAGAGGCGTAATAAATGTAATATCTAGAAGAGCTAGAATATTCAATCCTAAAACACATAAGATGGAAGAGCGCGATATCCCCGAAGAGCTAATTGATAAAGTAGATGAATGTAAACAGATGGTTATGGAAGCAGTAGCAGAAACTGATGAAACTTTATTAGACAAATATTTTAATGAGGGTTCTATAAGTGAAGAGGAAATATATCATGGTCTTATAAAAGGAGCTTCTATGGGAGAAATCGCACCTATAATGTGTGGATCTGCATTGCTTGGTATAGGAATAAATACTTTACTTGAAGATATGGTTGAATGTTTTCCTTCACCAATTGATACAACACTTTATAGTGCAAAAGATATAAAAAACAATAAATATATGCAAGTTAAAATAAATGATACGGAGCCATTCTCAGCATTAGTATTTAAGACTATTGCAGATCCTTTTGTGGGTAAATTATCTATGTTCCGCGTCATCACTGGAAAAGCTAAAAGTGATAAAATAGTATATAATACTAATAAAGATAAAGAAGAAAAAATGGGTAATATGTATTTTCTAAAGGGAAAACAGCAATTTCAGACTCAAGAAATTGAGGCAGGAGATATAGGTGCTGTTTCTAAACTTCAATATACCACCACAGGAGATACACTTTGTGATAGTGAGAAATTGGTAATGTTTGATACTATGGATTTTCCACAACCAGTTTTTGCCAGAGCCATTGTAACTAAATCAAAAGGTGATGAAGATAAAATATCCAATGGATTAGCGAAATTGATAGAAGAAGATCCTACATTCTCAATAACTAGGAGTGTAGAAAATGCGCAAACTATAATTTCAGGGATAGGATCAACTCACTTGCAGGTAATAGTTAGTAAATTGAAAAATAAATTTAATGTTGAAGTATCATTAGAAATACCAAAGATTGCTTATAGAGAAACGATTCTAAAAGTTTCTGATGTGCAAGGAAAACATAAAAAACAATCTGGAGGACATGGACAATATGGCGATGTAAAGATTAAATTCGAGCCTAGAATAGATGGTGAAGACGATTTAGAATTTGTTGATGCGGTAGTAGGGGGAACAGTTCCAAGGCAATATATACCGGCTGTTGAGAGAGGGCTAAAAGAATGTATTCATCATGGTGTGCTTGCAGGTTTCCCGGTTATACGGCTTAAAACAACCTTACATGATGGCTCATACCATGCTGTAGATTCTTCTGAAATGGCATTTAAAATGGCTGCGGCTTTAGCCTATAAGAAAGGTCTACTGGAAGCACAATCTGTTATATTAGAACCAATTATGCATGTGGAAGTTACATGTCCAGAGGATTATATGGGTGATATTATTACAGATATAAACAAAAAAAGAGGCAGAATTTTGGGGATGGAAGCTAATGAAAGAGGCCAGAAAGTTATAGGCGAGGTACCACAATCAGAGCTATTTAGTTATGCTACAGATTTACGATCAATGACTGGAGCTAGAGCTAATTTCAGGGTAAAATTTGAAAGATATGAAGAAGTTCCGCCAGAGGGAATCGATAAAATAATAGAGGCTACTAAAAATTTGGAATAGAAATAAATAACTAAAAAAATAAAACTATAGATAACTATGGTTTTATTTTTTTGTTCAAATAAGAATTTTAAAAATATTAAGTAAGAGAAATATTAAGTAAATACGAATAATTTACCTAAAATTACAAACCCTAATGTTAAGTATATCAAAGGGGGAGAATTATATGTCTGAATATAGATTAGATATTCTGGGAGATATTAATTTAAGTGATTATAGTAACATTCATGATTATATGGGCATAATCGAGCAGAATGATAAGTTTACAATTAACTCAAAGATTGAAAACTCAGAAGAAATGAAAATACTATGTAAAATGTTAGAAAATAATTATTTTACTATTGTAGCACAAGGAGGTAAAGAAAACGGCGAATACTATATCACATCTCAAAGGGCAAGGTAAAGATCACTGCTAAAAATAGAATTAACTTATGCCTTCACTCCAAATGGGAATTTTTACTATTTGACAGGTATTGATAGAGAGAAAATGATTCTAATGTTAGTGAAAATAAATGGTAAAGTTGAAGAAACATTATTTATACAAAAAAATGATCCTGTTATGGCTAGGTGGGTAGGGGAAAAAATGCAAGAAGTCAAAGCAAAAGAAATTTCGGGTATAGAAAGCATTAAGTTTTTGGAGGAGTTTGAAGTAACTTTTGGATCTATTATGGATAAATACAAAATAGATAATTTATGCTTAGATCTTGAAAGACAACAGTTCCATACATCCATGAACTCTCCACAAAGGTTTGCTAGCGATGTCATGGAGAGATATCCTTATTTAATATATACCATGAAATAGCTAGTCTTAGACTTATAAAATCAGAAAATGAAATTGAATTAATTAGGGTAGTTATAGATATTACAGATAGAGGCATAAAAACACTAATGAAAAATTCCAAAGCGGGGATGAGAGAGTATGAATTAGAGGCTTACTTTGACTTTACGTTGAAAAGTAATGGTGTAACAGACTTCGCATTCCATACTATCGCAGCTTGTGGTAAGAATGCAATAATACTCCATTATGACCAGAATAATAGTGAACTTGAGGATGGTAAATTGGTTTTATTTGATTTAGGAGCTCAATATAAATATTACAATGCAGATATTACTCGTACATTCCCTGTTAATCGGAAATTTACGGAAAGACAAAAACAGGTTTATAATGTAGTATTAAGGGCGCAAGAAGCGGTAAGAGCAATTGCTAGGCCTGGTATATTATTTTCAGTTTTAAATGAAACTGCTAAAAAAGTACTTGCAGCCGGGTGCATAGAGTTAGGTCTTATTAATGAAGCTAGTGAACTATCTAAGTATTACTTCCATGGTGTAAGCCATTATCTAGGGTTAGACGCTCATGATGTAGGAAGTCGTGATATGAAATTAAAAACAGGAATTATATTTACTAATGAGCCAGGACTTTATATAGAAGAAGAAAATATAGGAATTAGAATAGAAGATGACATACTAATTACAGAAGATGGATGTGAAAATCTTTCAAAACAAATAATTAAAACAGTAGAAGAAATTGAAGAGTTTATGGAGAAGTAGATTTATATAACTGTTTTCATGCCTATAAGTAGTAATTATGAAATTAGTACTTATTTTTTAAAACTAACATTTACTAATTGTTATTTTAATATAAATTTTATGCCATAAAAAGCTTATTTTCTTATTTTAAGAAGGTAAGCTTTTTATTTTACAATAAAGTACAAATAACTGAGAACATTATGTATAATAATGTAAAATAAATCATTACGAAAATAAATCTTTAAACAAGGGGAATAAAAAAATTTGTAGAATAGTTAACATATGGTATAAAATTACATTGGTTATATATGTAATAAGGAGTTAATAGTAAAAAAAATTATAGAAGGGGGAACGATATGATTAAAAATAAAAATAATATAGTAGAACTGTTAGATAAGATTAAAAGCTTTACATACTTTAAGGAAAATGTAGAAATAGATGTAGTTTTAAAGGAGTGCGAAGGCATTAATATTAGATGCTATGATGACAAATGCATAGTCATTAATTTCTTTGATTATAAAAAGGGAATTTCTATGTTGTACAAAGATAGAAAGTATATTAATAAGAAAATGATTAACCAGTGAAATATGTGTCAAAAGAACATTATATATATATATACATGCTTAGAATATTTCAATATAAAATATTTTAGGTATGTTTTTTTATTAAATAAGTAGATAATGCTATTAGGCTATGCAAGAATTGGGCATAATTAAAGGAATAAGTAAATTCATTGTAAGTGAGGTGTTTGAATATGATGTTTAATAAATTTACAGAAAGAGCACAAAAAGTTTTGGTATACGCTCAAGAAGAGGCAGGACAATTAAAGCATGGATATGTAGGTACAGAACATATATTGTTAGGGATTTTAAAGGAACAAGATGGAGTATGTAAAAAGTCATTAAATGATATGAAAATTTCTACTGACGGGGTTAAAAAATTAGTTGTGGAGTATGAAGGCGAAGGGGACGTAGAAATGCACAGAAGTGAGATACCTCTGACTCCAAGAACAAAACGATTACTAGAACTAAGTCTTTTAGAAGCTAGAAACTTAAATCATAATTATATTAGTCCAGAACATATTTTGTTAGCTATGATTAGAGAAGAAGAGGGGGTTGCTTATACAATTTTAGCTAATTTAGGAGCGGATTTTAATAAACTAAGAAATGATATACTAAATAATTGGTGTTCGGAAGATACTCCAAAGGGAAGTTTATCAAAAGAAAAACAA
>NZ_JAENWL010000276.1 GCF_016650095.1 Clostridium sp.
ATTAATAGAAAACATGTCACTTGGAACAGCTGCAGTTGGTTATAGAACAGAATCAATGCATGGTGCAGGCTCACCACAGGCACAAAGAATAATGATAGCAAGACAAAGTAATTTAGCTCATAAAAAAGCTTTAGCAAAAGTTATTGCTAGAATAAAAGAATAATTTACTAAATATATTTAGGTAAAAGTGTTGTAGAAATGAAACGCGTTGCAAAAATGCAAAATATCTCAAAAACGCATACAGTAGAAGGCTTAATAGATTTTTGTACATTAATTTTCTAATATTTGTTGCTTTTATGCAACAAATATTATTTTTAAAAATAATATTTGTGATTATTTTAACATATATATTATTTTCTTTTATCAAGTTATTTTGAAGAGAGGTGTCTAAGCTAAATCTATAGGTCGCTCAGATAGTTACAGAATGAATAGTTTGAGAAGAGCACTCTACATTTAATAAAATTTTGGAGGTGAAATCTTGGTAACCAAAAGAATAAGAAATCAAGAACTCATGAAAAAAGTAGTTTCTGCTGAAGAGGCAGCAAATCTCATCAAAGATGGAATGGTAATTGGAGTAAGTGGATTTACTCCATCAGGCTATCCTAAAGATGTTCCTTTAGCTCTTGCGGAAAGGGTTAAAAGAACTGGTGAAAAAATGAAACTAACATTATATACAGGTGCTTCTGTTGGTCCAGAAATAGATGGAGCTTGGACTGAGGCTGGTATAATCTCAAAAAGAACGCCGTACCAGACTAATAATGAATTAAGAAACTCTATTAATAAAGGTCAAACAGAGTATTTTGATATGAATCTAAGTACTATGCCTCAATTTGTAGATTATGGTTTTTTACCAAAAGTTAATGTTGCAATTATAGAAGCGTTAGCAATTACGGAAGAAGGTAACATAATACCTACAACAGCAGTGGGAAATGCTGCTACTTTTGTTGCAAATGCAGATATAGTTATAGTTGAAGTTAATGAATATCAGCCATTAGCATTAGAAGGTATTGCAGATATTTATTCTTTAGAAAAGCCTCCCTTCAGGAAGCCAATTCCAATAACACATCCTGGAGACAGGATTGGAACAACTTATATACCTTGTGGACTTGATAAAATTGCAGCAATTGTAATGACAAATTTGCCTGATAAAACAAGAGCACTTGCTCCTATAGATGAAAAGTCTAAAGCAATTTCAAAAAATTTAATAGATTTTCTTGAAAATGAAGTTAAAGAAGGAAGATTACCAAAAAATTTATTACCGTTGCAATCAGGTGTTGGAAGCGTAGCGAATGCAGTACTTGCAGGGCTTTGTGAATCTAATTTAGAAAATCTTACTTGCTATACAGAGGTAATACAGGATTCCATGCTTGATCTTATAAGATGTGGTAAAGCAAAAATGGTATCAAGTACTGCGTTAAGCCCTTCACCAGCTGGAATGGTAGATTTTAGAAGGGACTTAGACAGTTTAAAAGATAAAATTATATTGAGGCCACAAGAAATAAGCAATAATCCAGAAGTTATTAGAAGACTTGGAATTATTGCGATGAACACGGCACTCGAGGTTGATATTTATGGTAATGTTAATTCAACTCATGTTATGGGCACAAAAATGATGAATGGGATAGGCGGATCAGGTGATTTTACTGGGAATGCTTCTTTAACCATATTTACAACAGAATCTATAGCCAAGAAAGGTGATATCTCTTCAATTGTTCCATTTGTTTCTCATGTAGACCATACAGAACATAATGTTATGGTAATTGTTACGGAACAAGGTACAGCAGATTTAAGAGGTAAGTGTCCAAAGGAAAGGGCTTTAGCAATTATTAATAATTGTGCACATCCAGACTATAGACCCCAACTTTTAGAGTACTTTGAAAAAGCAGAATCTTGTGGAGGAAAACACACTCCTCATGTATTATGTGATGCTTTATCCTGGCACGTAAGGTTTACTGAAACAGGCACAATGAAGAAAAAATCATAAGATTATATGTTACAATGATAGTGTAGTAATGAATGAATTACTTTAAAACTAATACATAATAAACAGGAGGAATTTACAAATGGAAAACAAACAAATTATAGAAGATTTAATGGCAAAAGCAAAAGTAGCACAACAAGTGGTAGCTGAGTATTCACAAGAGCAGGTAGATGATATGGTAAGAGTTATTGGGAAAGTTATTCATGACAATGCTGAAATCCTTGCTAGAGAAGCTGTAGATGAAACAAGAATGGGTGTTTATGAAGATAAGGTTGCAAAGAATATGGGAAAATCAAAAACAATATGGAATAGTCTTAGAGGCAAAAAATCAGTTGACATAATTGGAGAAGATAAGGAACAGGGATTGATTTTTGTTGCTAAACCAAAGGGTGTTATAGCAACAATTACGCCAACTACAAATCCTATTGTTACACCAATGTGTAATGCAATGTTTGCTATTAAAGGAAGAAATTCAGTTATCGTTGCACCACATCCAAGATCAAAAAAATGTTCTGCACATGCAGTATCATTAATGAATGCAGAAATAAAAAAATTAGGTGGACCAGACAATTTAATTCAAATAATTGCAGAACCATCTGTTGAGTTAACACAATTACTTATGGGAGCAGTAGATGTTGTTCTTGCTACAGGCGGTATGGGTATGGTTAAAGCTGCTTACGGAAGTGGTAAACCAGCTTACGGTGTTGGACCAGGAAACGTTCAAGTTATAGTTGATAGAGACGTTGATTTTGATGAAGCAACAAAAAAAATCATTGCAGGAAGAAAATTTGACAATGGAATCATTTGTTCTGGAGAACAATCAGTGATTGCTCCATCAGAAAAATATGATGAAGTTATAAAAGCAATGGTTTCTAATGGAGCATTCTATATTGAAGATGAAGCTACCCTAGATAAATTCAGAAATGTACTATTTATAAATGGAGTAACTAACGGTAAGGTTGTAGGTCAATCTGTTCAATTTATAGCTGATCTTGCAGGCGTTGCTGTTCCAAAAGAAACAAAAGTTATACTTTTCAAAGCAAAAGGACTTGGTGCAGAAGATGTACTTTGTAAAGAAAAAATGTGTCCTTGCATGATTGCACTTAAATATGAAACTTTTGAAGATGCTGTTAATATTGCAAAAACAAATCTTTTATTCGAAGGTGCAGGACATACAGTTGGAATTCATTCCAACAACAGAAAACACATTGAATATGCAGGAGAAATACTTCCTATAAGCAGACTAGTTGTAAACCAATCATGCTCAACAGGAGCAGGCGGAAGTTTCTTTAACGGATTTTCACCATCTACAACACTTGGATGCGGATCATGGGGAAACAACAGTATATCTGAAAACTTGAACTATGAACATTTAATTAATGTATCAAGAATTGGATTATTCAACAAAGATGCCAAGGTTCCAACTATCGAGGAAATCTGGGCTAAATAATATATAATAAATAGGTTTCAACGATTTAAGTTGAAGCCTATTACCCAAATTACAATAATTATAAAATAGGAGGTAACATAATGAAATTATTTTCACTAAAGTCACAAATTCATAAATTTGATACAGCAAAAGAATTTGCTGAAACATTTAATATAGGTGAAGGAGATTTTATATTATCAAATGAATATATATATAATCCATTCTTCGGAAGCCTCAACCTTAAGGCTGAAATAGTTTTTCTTGAGAAATATGGTGTTGGAGAACCTTCAGATGAGATAATTGATGCAGTACTTAAACTTATTAAGGGGAAGAGCTTCAAAAGAATTTTCGCCGTGGGTGGTGGAAGTGTTATTGATATAGCAAAACTTCTAGTATTGAAGGGTGAGAATACAGCTTTAGATTTATTTGAGAAAAAAGTACCATTGATAAAGGATAAAGAGCTTATACTAGTACCTACAACAGCTGGAACAGGTTCAGAAGTTACAAATCTTTCTATAGCTGAAATTAAAGCTAAGCATACAAAGATGGGCCTTGGTATAGATGAATTGCTTGCTGATCATGCAGTACTTATTCCAGAACTCGTTAAAGGACTTCCATATAGATTCTTTGTTGCTAGTTCAATTGATGCTTTAATTCATTCCATAGAGTCTTATGTATCCCCAAAATCTAATCCATACACAGAAGTATTTAGTGTAAAAGCAATGGAAATGATTTTAAAAGGATATATGCAGATAATTGAAAAAGATGAGGACTATAGAAAAGAAATAATTGAACAGTTTGTTATAGCTAGTAACTTTGCTGGCATTGCTTTTGGAAACACAGGAGTTGGTGCTGTTCATGCACTTTCATATCCACTAGGTGGAAATTATCATGTACCTCATGGTGAAGCAAATTACCAGATGTTTGTTGAAGTATTTAAAGCTTACAATAAGAAAAATCCAACTGGTAAAATTAAAGATGTTAATAAAATACTTGCCGATATTTTAAACGTAAGTGCAGAAAGTGATGTATTTGCTGCTCTTGCTAAAGTACTTGATAAATTATTAGTTAGAAAACCTTTGAAAGACTATGGTATGAAGGCTTCCGAAATTGAAAGTTTTGCAGATAGCGTTATTGAAGGACAACAAAGACTTTTAGCTAATAATTATGTACCTTTAAGCAGAGATGAAATTAGAGATATTTATAAGATTTTATATTAAAATCTTAAACATAAAAAGAGAGGGCTAACCTCTCTTTTTATGTTTAATGATTAAAATAAACAACTAGGAGGTATTACATGTCAAATTTAGATTTCATTTACAAAAGGCATAGTATAAGAAAATTTAAAGATGAAGTTGTTCCTATGAATGATTTAGAAGAGATTATTAAAGCGGCTATTCACGCTCCAACGGGTAAGAATGTTCAGAATTGGCACTTTGTAATTATAAGGAATAAGGAAAAAATAAATGAACTTGTAAAAATCGTTGAAAATAAAAATGTAGAAATTGCGGCTAAAATTATTGATGAAGATGTTAAGAGAAATTTCACTAAAACTTTGAAATACCATACTGCATTTAAAAATGCACCTTGCTTAATTTTAGTATATGCTGGAAATTATAAACCAACAGGGCTTGTAGAATTTAAAGCTATTAATGAAAGTATGGATGTTATACAGGAACTTATTAATACTGCACCAGGGGTACAGGCAGTCGCTGCATCAATGGAAAATTTATTACTTGCCTCTGCTAGTCTTGGATATGGTACATGCTGGATGAC
>NZ_JAENWL010000316.1 GCF_016650095.1 Clostridium sp.
AAAGCAACTTCATTATGCCAAGTCCAAAGGCATCAATATAATAAATGTTGATATTGAAAGTGTTTTAAAAAGCAAGGACACAGTGAAAATAGTAGAAGATGCACTAGAGAAAATAAATAAAGGGCTGGATGTTATCATTGCATCTACCTATGAAAGAGATGACTATGAAAAGGCTATAAAAACAGGAGAATCATTAGGCTATAGTAGGGAAGACGTAAGCATATTTACTCAAAATGTATTAGGGGAAATTACAGAAAAAGTAATAAAACAAAGTAAAATTTCTGGACTATTTTTAACCGGAGGAGATACTGCCATAGGAATAATTAAAAGATTAGGTGTAAGTGGCGCAAGTATAAAGCAGGAGTTAATGACTGGAATACCTCTTATGACATTATATGGTGGTGAAAACCAAGGACTTAAAGTAATTACGAAAGCTGGGGCGTTTGGAGAAGAAAATGCAATAGAATATTGCATGAAGAAGTTAAAGGAGGATATTTAGGTGAATTTGTTAGGAATTACCATGGGAGATCCTGCAGGAATAGGACCAGAGATTATATTTAGAGCTTTTGAAAAAAGAGATGATTTTAGAGAAAAGTCAGTGATATTCGGAAGTTACAAAGTTCTAAAGTATTATGCAGAGCTACTAAAGATTAATAAACCTTTAAAGGTTATAAATGCAATTAATGAATTTGATAAAGATATGATAAATATTATTAATGTGGTTGATTTAGATATGAATGATATTAAAATAGGAGAAGTATCAGCGCGATGTGGTGATTCAGCTTATAAATATATAGAAAAGGCCATAGAGTATGCTAAAAAAGGGGAAGTGAAAGCTGTAGTTACTGCGCCACTTAACAAAGAGGCACTTCACCAGGGAGGACATAATTTTGCAGGGCATACAGAGATTTTCGCAAAGTTAACTGATACAAAAAAATACTCAATGATGCTTACAAATGGAGACTTTAGAGTTATTCACGTTTCTACCCATGTTTCACTAAGAGAAGCTTGCGATAGAGTGAAAAAACATAGAGTTTTAGAAGTAATAGAACTTGCTAATGATACTTTAAAAAGAATGGGAATAGATAGTCCAAGAATTGCAGTAGCTGGACTTAACCCACATGCTGGTGAATCAGGATTATTTGGTCGTGAGGAAATAGATGAAATTATTCCAGCAGTTGAGCAGGCATGTAAACTAGGAATTAGTGTAGTAGGTCCTATAGCTCCAGATACGGTATTTTTAAAAGCACATAAAAGGCAATATGATATTGTGGTAGCTATGTATCATGATCAAGGACACATACCTACAAAACTCTTAGCTTTTGATACTGGAGTTAATATTACTGTAGGCCTCCCAATAATTAGAACCTCAGTAGATCATGGAACAGCCTTTGACATAGCAGGAAAAGCTATTGCAAAAGGTGACAGTATGATAGAGGCTCTTATAGCTGCAGATCTTTTTCTAGAATTATCTTAAAAAAATAAGTTGTAAAAATACTGGGTGTAATTATCCAGTATTGTTTTTATATAAATTTTTATATTGGAGGAATTAATATGACAAATATTGAATTACCATATGGACATGAGTTTATAAATGCGCAAATACCAGAGGAGAGATTAAATGCTGTTCTAGTATCTGATATGCATCACTATAAATCTAAACTAAGCCAGGTGGAGCTAGTAAAAAGGGCAATTGAAAATCCTATAGGAACTCCAAGACTAAAAGAAATGGCAGTGGGGAAAAATAAGGTTGTTATAATAGCAAGTGATCATACAAGACCAGTGCCAAGCAAGATTATTATGCCACTAATGCTTGCTGAAATAAGAAGGGGTAATCCTAGCGCGGATATAACAATACTAATAGCTACGGGATGCCATAGAGGGACAACGGTAGCTGAACTAGAGTCTAAATTTGGACCTGAGATAATAGCTAACGAAAAAATATACGTTCACGACTGTGAAGACGAGAGTATGTTAGTTGATATAGGACCACTTCCATCAGGAGGAAGACTTATTATAAACAAACTTGCAATAGAGGCAGATCTTCTTGTCTCTGAAGGATTCATTGAACCACACTTCTTTGCCGGTTATTCAGGTGGAAGAAAAAGTGTACTACCTGGAATTGCAAGCAGAACAACAGTTATGTATAATCATAATGCAACTTTCATAGACAGCGATAAATCAAGAACTGGTATTGTTGATGGAAACCCAATCCACAGAGATATGCTTTATGGCGCAAGAACAGCAAGATTGGACTTTATAGTAAATGTAGTAATAAATTCTGACAAGGAAGCAATTTTTGCTGTAGCTGGGGACTGCGATCTTGCTCATATTGAGGGACGTGATTTTTTAAACAGCCAATGCAAGGTTAAAAGTGTGCCATCAGACATAGTTATTACAACTAATGGAGGATACCCACTAGATCAGAATATTTACCAAGCAGTAAAATGTATGACAGCGGCAGAAGCCACCATAAATAAAGGCGGGGTAATGATAATAGCTGCAAAATCAAATGATGGGCACGGAGGAGAACAGTTCTACAGAACATTCAAAGAAGAAAGTGATGTAAATAAAATGTTAGATGGATTCCTGGCTACACCAAGTGAGGAAACTATTCCAGACCAATGGCAGTCTCAGATATTTGCACGTATTTTAAAAGATACAAAAATTATATATATATCAGATGCTCCAGATAACATAGTTTCGGATTTGCATATGATTCCAGCACATTCCGTGGAAGAGGCAATTGCAAAGGCTGATGAGATTCTAGGAAATAAGGATTCAAAGATTACGGTTATTCCTGACGGAGTGTCCGTAATAGTTCTTTAAATCATAAAAATTTTAAAGGAGATAATGATGAAAAAAGTAGTTTTAATACCTGATTCATTTAAAGGAACACTTAGTTCAACGCAGATATGCGAAATTATAGAAAGCAAAATTAATCAGCATTTTCCTGGATGCCAAGTAATTTCAATACCAGTAGCCGATGGTGGCGAGGGTAGTGTGGATTGTTTCCTTTCCGCATTAGGTGGTGAAAAGATAAATCTAATAGTTAAAAATCCTTATTTTGAAGATATGGAATCATTCTATGGAATTATTGACAATGGTAATACAGCTGTAATAGAAATGGCAGCCTGTGCTGGACTGCCACTTGTTGAAGACAGAAAGGATCCTAGAAAAACTACTACTTACGGTGTTGGACAGCTGATTTTAGATGCTGCAGGCAGAGGAGTAAAGAAGATAATTGTGGGCCTTGGTGGAAGTAGTACAAATGACTGTGGCTGTGGCGCTGCAGCAGCAATAGGAGTGAAGTTCACTAACCATAAAGGTGAGATGTTTGTTCCTACAGGGGGGACCACCCATGAGATTTCAAGTATTGACATATCAGGCAAGGCTGAAGTTTTAAATGGAATTGAAGTAGTCACAATGTGTGATATTGATAATCCAATGTACGGAAGAACAGGTGCAGCTCATGTTTTTGGACCACAAAAGGGTGCAGATGCGGAAATGGTATTATTCCTGGATGAAGGCATTAAAAATGTTTCAGAAGTAATAAAAAAAGATTTGAAAGTGGATCTGAGTGAAATACCTGGATCAGGTGCCGCAGGTGCCATGGGGGCAGGAATGATAGCATTCTTTGACTCAAAACTACAGATGGGAATAGAAACAGTTCTGGACACGGTTAATTTTAGTGATGTTATTACCGGTGCAGATATGATATTTACTGGTGAAGGAAAGATTGATTTTCAGAGTTTACGGGGAAAAGTTGTTATCGGAGTGGCTAAGAGGGCGAAACTTCAGAATGTTCCCGTGTTTGTTATTGCAGGCGGAGCAGATAACGATATAGATGAGGCATATGACTTGGGTGTAACTTCTATTTTTTCGATAAATAGACTACCAGAAGCTTTTGAAACCAGTCGTTATAAAAGTGTGGAAAACATGACATTTGCAGTAGATAACATTCTACGTCTAATTAAGAGTATTTCAGATTATAAGAAGAGATGATCTTCTATAATGGTACCTATAAGGAGGACGCTTAGAAAAGTGTTTTGACTATAGGTGCTTTTTTTGTATAATTTATATAGAGATAGGATGGTGGCAAATGAGTAAGATTTTATTTACCAAAGAAGATATCATCTCTTGGCTTGTGAGCAAAACAAATTAGAAAGTAAAAACTGAAAGTTTTTACCTCAATAAATAAAAAATTATAATATGAAAGAAGAGTGTGAAATGAAAAAAACAGTATTAATAACAGGTGGAAATAAAGGTATTGGACTCGAGGCTACACGCATTTTTATTCAAAATAATTATAAGGTTATTGTAATTGCAAGAGATTATAAGGATTTTGAATTTAATGCAAACCTAAATGTAGAGAAAATAGAGTATGATATATCTAATATAAATGGTATAAAAGATTTAGTCAGTAAGATTGGACCCGTTGATATATTGGTTAATAATGCAGGGATAATGAAC
>NZ_JAENWL010000090.1 GCF_016650095.1 Clostridium sp.
TTCTTTAGCTTTTGAGCTCATAATACATAACTGACCTTGATGCCTGCTTGTAAAAAAAATAAATGCAGCATTTATCTCGCTACATTCACTCTTTTTATTCCTATAATTTGGTAGTGTACAAAATTAATAGAGTAATTTAAACTTTTATACAGTAAACTTCTCTTGGCCAATTTTAGCTTCTTACCTTTGTTCCAGAAACTTTCTCATAGTATTTAGCTATTGAACTATGATCATTTTGACCAAATCCATCTGCTTTTAATGTTTGCATCATTTCCATAACTAATGCTGTCATTGGAAGTGGCGAGCCTACTTCATGTGCTGTATCAATTGCATTATTCAAATCTTTGATATGTAAATCAATTTTGAATCCTGGTTCAAAATTTCCTTCCATAATCATTGGAGCTTTTGCATTCATAACTGTAGATCCCGCCAATCCACCTTTTATTGCATTAAATACCAGTTTAGGATCAACACCAGCCTTTGTTGAAAGTGTAAATGCCTCAGCAACTGCAGCAATGTTAAGTGCTACTATTACTTGATTTGCAAGTTTTGTTGTATTTCCTGCCCCTACTTCTCCGCAGTACACTGCACTTCCACCCATAATCATTAAGATGTCATATACTTCATCAAATACTGTTTTATCTCCACCAACCATAATAGACATTGTTCCATCCATTGCCTTTGGCTCTCCACCACTTACTGGAGCATCAATCATTTTAACACCTTTTGCTGCACATGCCTTACAAATTTCTTGAGATGCAAGTGGTGCAATAGAACTCATATCAACTAAAATACTCCCTGATTGTGCGCCTTCTAGCACACCACCAGCGCCCATTACTACTGTTTTAACATGGGGCGAATTTGGAAGCATTGTGATAATTAGTTTACATTGTTCTGCTACTGCTTTAGACGAATTGACTGCAATAGCTCCTGCTTTAACTACATCATCTATATTTTCTTGGATGACATCAAAAACAACTACTTCATTTCCTGCCTTCAAAAGATTTCTAACCATAGGTTTTCCCATAATTCCAAGTCCAACAAATCCAATTTTCATTTTGTATTTCCTCCTTGTTTAATAAATTTACAGTTCAGCTATTTTAGTAACTGCTTCCACAATATGCTCTTTGGTTAAACCATGATATTTTAAAACATCCTCATAATTATGTGCACTACATCCAAATGTATCATTTACTCCAACGAATTCAATCGGTTTGCAAGCTTTGCAAAGTGCTTCTGCAATGGCTCCACCAAGTCCACCGATAACGCTATGTTCTTCTGCTGTCACAACACCTTTACAGCCTTCTACTAATTTATTGATTGCTTCTGTATTAATTGGTTTGATGGTACTTACATTCACAACTTTTATAGATACTTTTCCTTCTAATTCTTCTGCCGCTTTCATTGCAAGACCTACCATATAACCTGTTGCGAATACAACAACTTCTTTGCCTTCTTTTAATACACTTGGTCCACCAATTTCAAATTTCTTTCCTTCTGGTGTTACATTGTCATAATCATTACGGTTTAATCTCATATAACAAGGCCCGTTATATTCTGCAATTGCTTTTACAGCTTCTACCGTCTCATTTGCATCTGCAGGGCAGATAACTACCATATTGGGAATTGCTCTCATATATGCCATATCTTCTACTGATTGATGGGTTGAGCCATCTCCAAAGTCTGACATGCCCGAGGAAGAACCTACAATTTTAACATTTAATTTTCCAATACAAATAGTCTGGCGAATCTGATCAAATGCTCTTCCTGCTGAGAATACAGCGAAGGAGTTTGTAAATGGAATCTTTCCTGTTTGTGCAAGACCTGCCGCAACTGATGTCATATTTGCCTCTGCAATACCCATTTCATAATGTCTTTCTGGACATGCTAACTCAAATAATTTACCCATTGTAGATCCACAAAGGTCTGCATCCAATACTACGATATCTTTATTTGTTTTTCCTAACTCTACTAATGTATTACCATAAGCAACTCTCTGATTTGTGTAAGTCATATTAGAAACCTCCTATTCTTCTTATTATTTAGATAATTCTTCTAATGCTTGTTTATATGTTTCTTCTGTAAACATACCATTATGAAATCCTACTACGTTTTCTGCAAAGCTTATGCCTTTTCCTTTTGTTGTTTTTGCGATAATAACGGTTGGCTGACCTTTAACAGTATCTGCCTGATCTAATGCAGTAAGAATTTCTTCCATATTATGTCCGTCAATTTCGATTACATTCCATCCAAAGCTTTCCCATTTTTCAGGAATTGGATTACTATTTAATCTTTCTATAACACAGCCCATTGCCTGTAATCCATTTTTATCAATGATTGCTACTAAATTGTCTGCTTTATATGAACTTGCTGACATTGCCGCTTCCCAAATCTGACCTTCTGCAATTTCTCCATCGCCACAAAGCACATATACCTTGCTATCAATCTTATCGGCTCTTAATCCAAGCGCCATACCAAGTCCGATAGAAAGTCCTTGTCCAAGAGAACCTGTCCCTGCTTCAATACCTGGTGTTTTAAGTACATCTGGATGTCCTTGTAAATGAGAACCGATTTCTTTTGTAGTTTTTAAATCCTCTACTGGAAAGTATCCTGCTTCTGCAAGTGCTGAATACTGTAAGATAGCTACATGACCTTTACTTAATAAAAATCTGTCTCTGTCTACCATTTTGGGATTCTTTGGATTGTGTTTCATTTTGTAGAAATATAATGCTGCTACAATATCTGCTGATGAACAAGAACCTCCTACATGTCCTGCAACACCTATACCCATACTTACTACAACATTTTTTCTAAGTTGCTGTGCTTTTTTTCTTAAATCTTCCAATAATTCTTTACTATAATCCATATTATACCTTCCTTTCAATTTTCAAATTACAACCATATACTTAACATATTACTAGTTATCAGTTGCCAGTTGTACTACAGGATACTACAACAAAAAATATTTTTCTTAACTGTAATATTCTTTGTTTTTTCTTATGTGTTCTCTTATTAATTCTGCTGCTTTATCACCGTCATGTTTCTCAAAAGCTTTTATAAGCTCTGCATGATAATACAAACCATCTTTGCATCCCATTTCTTCTATAATTACAGTCATCGAAATTTGCAAAACTTCACACAGGATTTTGTACGTTTTAATCAAAAGTTTATTTTTAGTAATAACACCAATTCTGAAATGGAAATTGAAATCTTCTTTAGCAAACTGCTTCAAATCAGATTTGCAATCCTTCATACTCTTATAAATTAGCTTCAATTCCTCGATGTCCTCTTTCGTTGCTTGCTCTACCGCTAAACGTGTGGACTCAATCTCAACAATCTCTCTAAATTGCTGAATCTCATACATAGAACTATTACTTTGTTCACGCAAATACACAGATGGCATTAATGCATTCATACTATCTGATAGCTCTATAGTTTTTACAAATGATCCCTCCCCGACTCTTGTTTCCGTTAAGCCTAATATATTAAGCTTTTGGATCGCCTGCCTTACTGTAATTCTACTTACGTCAAACTGTTCTGCAAGTTCATTTTCAGATGGAAGTTTTTCTCCTTGCTTCCAGACATCATTAATCAGCATATTCTTCAATTGTTCAAAAACCTGTTCGCTTATATTAATTCTTTTAATTGGTTCTATACGCATATATGGCCTCCATTAAATAGCATTTATTAAAAATCAACAGAATTCATAACATGCCACTACTTTTGCATCCATCTCATATATGCATTAGCCGTTGTTAATCATTCACCTAATAGTTGTATTACAACTATCCTGCTTTGATTGTAACTCTTTTGTCGAATTTTGTCAACGGTTTTTACTAAAATTTCATGTATTATTTATCTATCACTACTACTTTAATTAAATTTCCTGGTGCTTTTGCTAATTTTTCAAAGTATTCTGGCGCTTGTTTTAGTGTGATTTCCTCACTAATTAATGGTGCTACATTTAGCTTTCCACTATTAAGTAATTCTACTACTGTTCCAAATTCTTTATATCCATATAGGAAGGAACCTTCTACTTTTAATTCTCTTGTAACTATTTCTTGCATATTAACTTCTATCATCTGTTTATTATTGCCAATCCAGATAGCTTTACCACCAAATGCTAATGATGACATAGCTTGCTGTACTGTCGGTGCCGCCCCTACTGCTTCAATTGCAATATCAACACCTTTTCCAGCGGTGTGACTTGCAATGACCTCTTTAAAGTTTTCTTTTGCTGGATTTATGACTACATCAGCCCCCATTGCTTTTGCAACTTCTAGCCGATTATCACTTAGGTCAGAGACTAAAATCTTAGCTGGATTTTTCATTTTTACACATGCAAGTGCTAATAATCCAATTGTTCCTGTTCCCACTAATAGGACAGTCTTTCCTGTTAAATCTCCTGCATGCCCAACACCTCTATAAGCTACTGCTAATGGCTCCATTAAAGAACCGATTGCATAAGATACATGATCTTCTACCTTAAAACAACTTTTTGCAGGTACACAAATATATTCTGCAAAAGCGCCATCTACATCAAGAACTCCAAAAGCTCGTTTATTTAAACATAAATGAACGTCTCCTTGCTTACACATTTCACATTTCCCGCAAAAATCAACAGGATATACTGCCACTTTGCTTCCTATCTGATAATCTGTTACGCCTTCTCCTAGTTCTACAACCTCTCCCGCAAACTCATGTCCCATAATCATTGGCTCAAGACGTCTTCCTGTGAGTCCTAAATAGCCATGTACATCACTGCCGCAGATTCCGCAAGCTTTTACACGAACTTTCACTTCTAATGCTTTTGGTGATACGTCAGGAACTTCTTTATAATTTAATATATTTGGACCTTCATATACAATTGCTTGCATGATATCTCTCCTTTTATATTGAGTACTACTCAGCAAACAAGTAGCACTCAATATTGTTATTTTATGTTTTTAAAATTATTTTGCTGCTTTAACAGCTACTTTTAACTTTCCAATGATCTCTGAACCAACTGCTTTTTCAACACTATCCCATACTGGGGCCGTCGCATCTTGAAATGCCTTAATTTCTTCGTCTGTTAATTCAGTTACTGTACAACCTTCGTCGATCAGTGCTTGTTTCTTAATTTTTGTTTCTGAACGGTTCAATTCTTTTTCAGCTAAGCCATATGCCTTTGCTGCTTCTCTAATAATATTCTGTGTTTCTTTATCGTAACCATCAAAGATTTTTTTTGAAAATATAAATAAAAATGGTGAATAAATATGCTTAGTAATCGTAATATATTTATTTACTTCTTGAATACGTGTAGAATAAAAGTTAGGTATTGGATTCTCCTGACCGTCAATTGTATGTTGTTGTAATGCTGTAAATACTTCTGCCCAACTCATAGGTGTTGGGCTCGCACCCATTAATTTCCATGCTTCTAAGTGATACTTGTTTTCCATTGTTCTTATCTTAAGTCCTTTTAAGTCTGCAGGTGTTTTTACTACCTTAACTGAATTAGTCAAATTACGGAATCCATTTTCATTCCAAGCTAAGTTAATCATTCCTTTTTCTTCTAGTTTAGTATTTATATAGTCTCCGATTTCTCCACCTATTACTTTATCTGCCATTTCATCGCTGCTAAATAAGAACGGAATATCAAAAATAGCTAATTCAGGAACTAGTCCTACTAGTGGCGCTGTTGATGTATTTACAATTTCTAATTCTCCAGCTCTTGCTGCTTCTGTTCCTTTTGTGTCATCGCCTAACTGTGCCCCTGAATAGACTTCAACTTTAATTCTACCTTCTGATTTTTCTTCTACCATTGTTTTAAATGTAGAAATCTGAGCTTGAACTCCCGGTGAACTCTCACTTGCACCATTAGATACCTTAATAGTAATTTCTGCTTTACTTGTATCTACTCCTGATTTTGCTTCACTTGTAGTTGCTTTTGGTGTAGCCTCCGGTGTTTCTGTTTTACTTGATATAGATCCACATCCAGTCAGTGTAGTCATTAACATTGTACCTGCTAATACCATAGAGAACAATTTTTTTTTCATTTTCTTCCTCCTAATTATTATTATAAATTAATACTTTATATAAAAAATGTGTATACATTTCTTATAGCACACATCATCCAAATGTTCTTGGAATAAACATAATTAGATCTGGTAAATACGTAATAATAAATAAAACTACAAACATCATTATTAAAAATGGCCAGATATTTCTGATGAGATCAATTAATTTTACTTTACCTAACCCTACTCCAACATATAATACGTTTCCTACTGGTGGTGTTGCTAATCCAATACATAAATTACATACCATGATTACACCAAGATATACTGGATCTATTCCAAATTTTTCTGCAATTGGAAGTAAAATAGGTGCAAAAATTAAAATAGCTGGTCCACTATCCATAACACATCCTATTAATACTAACAAAATATTTACTAGTAACATGAAAAGATAAACATTATCTGTAAGAGAAAGAATCGTGTCTGCCAATAATTGTGGCACCCGCGCTGTAGTAATCAAATAGGCTGCTACATTTGCAGCACCTACAACTAACATCATAACTGCTGTTCCACGGCATGCCCTAATAACAATTCCAAACCAATCTTTAATATCCAATTCTTTATATATTAATACTGCTACAATAAGAGCATATACAACTGCTAAAGCTGCTGTTTCTGTTGCTGTTGCAACTCCTGTTACAATACATGTAATAATAAATCCCGGTAATAATATTGCCCAAAGAGACTCTTTTGTAGCAACACATACTTGTTTGAATGTAGATCTTATTCCAACAGGATAATCTGCTTTCTTTGCGTGGAAATACCACAAGACCATAAGGCCAAGACCTATTAAAATACCAGGAATAATACCACCTAAAAATAATTTCACTATAGATACTTCAGCAATAACGCCATAGAAAATCATCTGTACACTTGGTGGAATAATGGGCCCAATACAACCCGCTGAACAAATTAAGGCTGTACTTTTGTTTTTATCATATCCAGTTTCCTCCATAATAGGTAACATAACACTTCCTACAGCTGTCGTATCCGCAACTGCACTACCTGAAATACCTGCAAAAATCATAGACGAAAGAACACCTACGTATCCAAGGCCACCTCTAAAATGCCCTAAAAGAACTTTTGCAAAATTAACGATACGCTTTGAAATACCACCCGCGTTCATAATTTCTCCAGCTAGCATAAAAAATGGAATGGCTAGCAATGGCACACTATCAGTTCCTATAATAAAACTTTGTGCTAGTTTCAGTGTTGTCATATCTCCCTTTGATAGCATCATCAAAACTGCTGTTCCAACCAGTGAAAGCGCAATTGGTACCCCTAATATAATAAGTGCAAATAATCCAAGTAAAAAGAGTGCTAACATCGCTCTACCTCGTTTCTATCCATAAAATGTATAATTGAATTAATAAATCTGCAAAAGTATTGAATTGCAATAACACTAAAACAAATAGGTGCCATTATATAAACCATTCCATGCCTTACGCCTAAAGCTGATGACTTCCAATCCCATTGTGAAATCGAATATCTGATACTTCCATGTATCAGAATCCCTAACAAAGAGATAACGATTACATAAGCTACAATTTCAATTATTTTCCTAAACTTTCCTTTGAATAGCTCCACAATGAAATCTAATCTCATATGTTCTGATTTATCATTTGCAAGAACCGCACCTACAAAAGTTACCCAAATAAATAAGAATCTCGCAAGCTCTTCTGCCCATGGTATAGTTGTATTAAATACATACCTAGCAACTACATTTGTAAATACAATAGCTACCATTATAGTCCCAATTACAGCAATAAATATCTCGAAGATTTTCATTACCCTATTATTAATCGTTTTCAACCATGAAAAATCCATTCTTTCCCCCCCCATTTCTTTTCTGTGCTACTATATGATGTAAATGTTCCATCTTTCTTCTACCATTCAGCAATAGAACCATCTTCATGACGCCATATTGGATTTTTCCACTCGTGTGGTGTTTTATTTTCTTCTATTACTAATGCTTTGTTTACTTCCACCCCAAGGCCTGGTTTCTTTGGAAATTGTACATACCCATCAACAAACTCAAAATCTTCTTTATTGGTGATGTAGTCCAAAACATTTTTCCCGACATTATAATGAATACCAATACTTTGCTCTTGAATCACTGCATTATAGCTGATTGCATCTACTTGCAAGCAAGCACTGAGAGCAATCGGTCCAAGTGGACAATGTGGTGCAAGCGCTACATCATATGCTTCTGCCATAGCAGCAATCTTTTTAACTTCCGTTATGCCACCTGCATGTGATAAATCCGGCTGTATAATATCCACCCCACCAGCTTGTAATAGTCTCTTAAAATCATACTTTGAAAATAAACGTTCCCCTGTTGCAATAGGGATATTACATGCTGCTGCTATTTCTTTAAAACATTCCATATTTTCACAAAGTACCGGTTCTTCAATAAACATTGGATCAAATTCTTCTAATTTCTTAGCAAGCACTTTTGCCATTGGTTTATGTACTCGGCCATGAAAATCTATTGCAATTCCAAAATATTTGCCACAAGATTCTCTAATGGCTGCAACTCTTTCTAAAACTGCATCTATCTTTTCATAAGTATCAATATACTGCAGTTCTTCTGTTGCATTCATCTTAATCGCACTAAATCCTGCATCCATCTTTTCTTTCGCTGCTGCTCCCACATCAGATGGTCTATCTCCTCCAATCCAAGAGTACACACGCATTTTATCTCGGCAAGCCCCTCCTAATAGTTCATATATAGGAACATTCAACCATTTTCCCTTGATATCCCATAATGCTTGATCAATTCCTGAAATAGCACTCATCATAACGCCGCCCCCACGATAAAACCCTCCGCGGTAAAGGGTGGTCCAAATATCTTCAATTCTATTTGGGTCTGCTCCTATTAAATAACTACTCATTTCTTTTACACAGGCTAATACTGCTTGCGCATGACCTTCTAAAACTGCCTCTCCCCATCCTGTATAACCTTGATCCGTTGTAATTTCAACAAATCCCCATCTTGGTCTTACAAAATAAGAATTTACTGCTACAATTTTCATCTTGCACCTCCACTTTTATTGGTCTCTTGCCCTTAAAACTTATTAATCTTTGATACTAACGCTGCAACATATTCTTTTCCTTTTTCCCAATCATTAGATAATACAATTTCCTTTGGCATTAAATTGCTGCCAAGACCAACTGCCAAATATCCTTGTTCGAAGAATTCATGAATATTGTCAACATCCACGCCACCTATAGCTACATAATCTGTTTCATCAAATGGTCCCTTTAAACTTTTGATATAACCTTTTTTCATATCCCCAGCTGGAAATAACTTAATTGTAGTAAAACCATATTTTAGACATGTTGCTACCTCACTAGGCGTTAGCGCTCCAGGCAAAAATAGAATTTTCTCCTTTTGACAATATGCTAAGACATCTTCATGGGTAGATGGCGTTAATAAAAACTGTGCGCCTGCTTCTAGTGCTTTCTTAGCTTTTTCTAGCGTAATTGCAGTTCCAGCTCCAATTAATGCCCGTTCTCCAAAATACTGGTGTAACATAGCAATCTGCTTATATGCATCTTTTGAATTTAATGCAACTTCAAAACATTTTACGCCTCCATCTACAATTGCTTGTGCATAATCAATTGTTTTTTCGAGTGGCACATTACGCATAATGGCTAATATTTTGTTTTCTCTAAACACTTCTTTCATATCCATAATCATTCACCTAACTTTCTTCTATCGCAAATTAATGAACTTAGATTACCGAAAAGTTTCTTCTATATTATTACTAATACTTTTAATTTTTTCACTGCTTGGATATCCTTCAATATCCCCTAATGTTTCTGTTGCTAAAGCGCCTGCAATTCCACCCATTTTCCCACATGCCTCTATATCTTTTCCTTCTAAAATTCCTACTAAAAATGCTGCATTAAATGCATCGCCTGCTCCAATTGGATCAATACATTTACAAAGATAAGGTGGAATAAATATTTTATTTTTCTTATCTGCCACAAACGCACCTCTAGCACCGTCTTTAATCGCAATATGCTCTGCTTTTCCTTTTTCAAAAAAGTAATTTATTATCTCATCCTTATTTTCTGTGTGTAATAATACTTTTGCTTCATCCAACCCCAATAATACAATTTGGCTTTTCAAGCAAAGGTCTAAAATAGGTTTTGTATAATCTCTTGATTTCCATAATTTTTTTCTAATATTAGGATCAAAACTTATCTTCATATTGTTCTTATTTGCAAGTTCCATTGCAAATAAGACTGTCTCCATGCAACTCTCAGATAGAACGGGTGTAATTCCCGTCAAGTGCAATATTTTTCCCTTTTCAAAATAACTAACATCAATATCTTTTGGTGTCATAGTACTTGCCGCTGAATTTTCTCGATAATAGTAAACTTTTGTCTCTCCCTGGCTAGTTTCCTTAAACATCAGGCCTGTTGCATGTGATTCATCAAAAATAACACCTTTCGTATTAACACCTTCAGCTCGCACCATATTACATACATATTGTCCAAATTCATCTTTTCCCAATTTACTAATCCAAGCTGCTGTATGACCGAGTTTCTCAATTCCAATTGCTAAATTACTTTCTGCCCCTACTATACGAGCCTTATAATCTTGAACATATCTTAACGGTGCATTGGCTCCTGGGGTAAAACAAACCATTGTTTCACCTATTGTAATGACTTCCGGCATTCCCCACCTCCTAGCATTTCTGCCTTCTAATAAAGAGTATATTCTTTACAGGTTGTACTACATGTTGCTATGTATCTATTGTACACCTTTACAAGTGATTGTCAACAAATTTAAATTCACTTTCTTCAAAA
>NZ_JAENWL010000011.1 GCF_016650095.1 Clostridium sp.
CCTTATTAACTAAATTTTCTTTTATAACTTTCTTTACTCCCGAATCAAATTTGGTTCTTGGAAGCATCACTATCCTAGCACAGCCTATACATTTTATTTTTATATCTGCTCCGAGCCGTATAATTTCCCAGTTCTTACTACCGCAAGGGTGAGTTTTCTTCATTTCAACAATATCTCCTAAATTAAATACCTTCACTACATATCCCCCCTATAATTCATTGTTAAAATCCACTAAAGCTAAATATATATTTCTAAAACACAGCTATATACATAGAGTTTATTTATTTCAATTATATTGTCAAAACTTTTACACTTTCTCCATCTCTTACAAATATTTCTTTTACTTTTATGTTTTCTGACTTTATAAGCTTAATTATGCTTTGAATATTTTCTTCTTCAATCTTTAAACTAATCCCACAACTTTTAGTTATATATGTTGGTGTAGGTATCACTACTACCTTAACCTGTTTTTTTATTGTTTCTCTTTCAGCTTTCATCGCTTCAAGTGTATTTTGAAATGTTGCTATATAATATTTATTCAATGTTTGTCACCCTATCCCGTTTGTTAAATATTGTTAAAGTTTAATAGTTTTGTCCGCATTATTCATTAATTGTACAATAGAATACATATTTGATATTTCTCCAATAACATGCTTAACCTTTAAATTATAAAAATCAAGACAAACTCCACAAACTGATATATTTGTTCCTCTTTCTAATAGCTTATTTAGGCTATCTAATACAAGTGAATCCTCTGTAGTAAGTTTTACTCCTCCATTAATAAAAATAAGATCATTAGGTATTGTATCCGCTTCTGATAATGCAAATAAATAGCTTTTCATAAGCACATTACCCAGTTCATCATCACCCAAGCCTAACTTATCGGTAGCTATTACCAAAGTAAATTTTTTACTTTCATTAATTTCCACATTTACTAGTTCAATTTTGTCTTTAGTTATATTTATAAAATACAATTTATCTTTTTTTTCTACAATACTCTTGTATCCACTACCTTCAGCTAATTTTACTATATTGTTTTTAGCAACCAAATTATCTACAATGATTGTGCTTTCTCCGCTTTCAATTGAATCAAAATATTTTTTTGTTTTTACAACTGGTATTGGACATTGTAACCCCTTGCAATCTATTGTATTATTCATATCATTTCCGTTTCAAGTTAATTTTTTTATAAAACTAACCTAATAACAGTCACACCCCTTTCTTTGTTAATACTGTTGATTTGGTATACATTTACAGCACTTTAGATTATAATATTGTTGTATGTATTACTATAAAAACGAGTACTGATAACGTATTAATCTTTCATTTTTATCTTATCGGAATTATAAATCGATTTTGAATAGTTTTTATAGAAGCTCTACATTTTATTCTTTAGCTAATATTATTATAAACTATTTATGGTGTTAATTATATCAAAACAAAATTTAACTTGTTATTGATAATATTAATATATACTGTATCTTCTATAGCGTATATTAATACTATTATTTTATTTTTGTAGAATTGGAGGAAATCATGAAAATATATTTAGATAACGCAGCCACTACATTCCCTAAACCACCAGAAGTGTATACTTCAATAATGAATTATATGATGAACATAGGCACTAACCCGGGAAGAGGTGCTTCCAATGCAACCCTTGCAGGTAATAAAGTTATATTGAATTGTAGATATGCATTAATGGATTTTTTTCACTTCGATAAAGTTGAAAATGTAATTTTTACACCAAATATTACCACTTCACTAAATACTCTTATAAAATCATCAGTAAAAAAAGGATGGCATGTAATAACATCATCAATGGATCATAATGCCACCTTAAGACCATTAAATACCCTTTCTCAAAAGGGTATTATAGAATTGGACATTGTTCCTTGTTCAAAAGAAGGCATAATAAGTGTAGAGGATTTTAAAAATACACTTAAACCCAATACAAAATTAGTAGTCCTGTCTCATGCTTCTAATATTATTGGAAGCATTCAACCAATAGAAGCCATAGGCAAGATATGCAAAGACAAGGGCATTTATTTTATTATAGATGCTGCGCAAACTGCCGGAGTATTACCTCTAGATTTCTATAAATTAAACTGTAATGCACTAGCTTTTACAGGTCATAAAAGTTTATTAGGTCCCCAAGGCATTGGTGGATTTTTAATTGATGATAATTTAAATCAGCAATGTACATCATTTATAGAAGGTGGAACTGGTAGCCTTTCATCTAGTATTGTTCAACCGGATTTTTTACCTGATAAATTTGAAAGCGGGACTTTAAATGGCCCAGGTGTAGCTGGGCTTTTAGCTGGTATTAACTTTATTAACTCGGAGGGGCTAACCTCTATTCGTGAACATGAAGAGTATTTATGTAAAAATTTTATAGAAGGTTTGTTAAATATAGCTTCTATTGATGTTTATGGTTGTAGAGACATTTCTAGGAGAACTGCTACTATTTCTGTTAATTCTACAAAAATCGACAATTCAGAATTAGGGTTTATACTAGATAGTGAATATGGAATTACTACTAGAACCGGTCTTCACTGCGCACCTCTTGCTCATGAAACTATCGGAACATACCCAATTGGTACCCTAAGATTTGGTATCGGACCTTTTAACGATATTAAGGACATTAATTATACACTGAGATCACTCAATACTATTCTTAGAAAGGTGTGATTTACTTACATGGATAATATTCTAATGAAAATTGATAAACTAGCTATTTTCTTTGTTTTGTATACCTTTGTTTTTGTAATCTTCTTTGCAACCATAGGTTATACACTTCCTTTTGTTTTGGCTTTTATTTTAGCTTTACTCCTTAAAACACCAACAAAATATTTGATGAAAAAATTCAAATTCAATAATACTATAGCTTCCTTATTTACTACTACCATATTTTTCACTGTAATTGTTATAGTTTTAGCTTTAATTATCGCCACTATAACTTCAGAAACAATACAACTTGGAAAAAGTCTTCAATCATATATTACTTTAAACAAAAATATTATAATTAATTTTTTTAGTAATTTACAAAATTACTATAAAAATTTAGACCCCAGCATCCTTAGTAATGTTGAGTCAAATATTACTAACTATATAACCAAAACTATAAATTTTAGTATGAGTGCATCCACGAAAATTTTTTCACAAACTCTAGGTTTCGTGGCTACTATACCTTATACTTTAATGGTTTTATTATTTACTTTACTTACAACATACTTTTTTACAAAGGATTTATCATCTTCAAGCAAAAAAATATTTGATTTAATTCCTCGTAAAAATGGCGATCGAATACATTATATATTTAATGAATCAAAAAAAATGTTGAAAAACTATTTACTTTCTTATTTACTGATAATTACTATAACATTCTTAGAAACATTAATTGTCTTTTTTATTTTTAAAGTTAAGTATGCCGTGACGCTAAGTATATTATGTGGAATATTTGATTTGCTCCCTATTTTCGGTATAGGAGCCATATATCTTCCTTTAATAATAATATTTTCAATATCTCATAATTATGTAGCTACTTTAGGCCTTCTGATATCTTATGTGATTATCACCATAGTGAGGCAAATTATTGAGCCTAAGATTGTGTCTTCATCACTAGGTATTAATCCAGTGGCAGTTCTTGCCTCTATATTTATAGGATTAAATGCAAATGGTATTGTTGGAATGCTATTTTGTATGTTTTTAGTTGTATTTTACAATATATTGAAAAAAGTTGAAGTTTTATAGAATAGAACACCTCCTAAATGGCTAAAATCCAAATAGGAGGTGTTTTATGGTAGATAAAGTTATTTTAGATTCTATGTCCAGTAACTGCACTTTTAAATTAAGAGATATTATAAGTCAGTATATTTCCCCCATAACTAAATGTAAGCGGCCTATTGTTATTTTGTGTATTGGCACTGACAGATCTACTGGTGATAGTTTAGGACCCTTAGTCGGGAACAAACTTAAATTTTTAATTAGAAATAAAATTCATATTTATGGTACCCTTGAGTGTCCAGTACATGCAAAAAATTTATGTGAAACAATTGATGAAATTAACTTTTCATATGCTAATCCTTATATTATTGCAATTGATGCTTGCCTCGGAAGTTTACAAAATGTAGGAAAAATTATAGTTGAGGAAAAGCCATTATCCCCTGGTGCTGCTATGAATAAAGATTTACCTAAAGTAGGAGATCTAAGCATAACAGGAGTTGTAAATATATCTGGAGCCTTTGAATTTATGGTTCTACAAAACACAAGATTATATACAGTAATGATGCTCGCTGATGCTATCTCAAATGGTTTATACCACTCAATACTCAAAACTGTAGGCGGAAGAAGATTCAATTCCCTTTATGATAATTTTGACATAAAGGATGTTGAAGGTTAATTTATATCGTTTATTCGTTATTCACTGTATTGAACTTAAATCTTATAAAAAAAATATAAAATCAAAAGCATGTTTTAACAACACCTTATGATTTTATATTTTTTTATTTTTTATTCTTTAATATATCTTTTAGATAAAGGTATTTTTTGTAGAGTTTGTACCTGTTTTTATAAAATATAAAATTTATAATATATAATATTTTTTTTAAAATAATGAACTATATACTCTATTGGTTAATATATCTTCTATTTCATCAATATTTTTACTTCCACTATCAATAATTAAGGTTCCTTCTCTTTTTATATTGTTTTGCATATTTAAATTTATAAGGCCACCATCTTTAAGATTACATATTATTGCATCACAATAGGTATTATTATCTCTATTGTTAATCACTGTGTATCCTCTTTTAATTAATTCATCTTGTAGATATTGAAGTTCTTGTGAAATGCAAATTACCATAAAAAACCTCTTTTGTTTTTAGTATGCCACAAAAAATAAAAATTAATACAGAATTTATAAAATAAATTTCACTTACTATTTAACTTTATTTTTTTGACCTACAGCCTGTTCTAATACTGTGTTTTCTTCCTGAGATAAATCATATCTTGATATTCCTTTATCTATTGGTTTCGCATAAGTAGTACTCTCGTTTCTACCATAAATACTTGTTAATATAGCGCCATCATTGTTTCCATCAAGCAATGCTATTGAGAAACTCAAATCACTACCAATATCATCAAAGGCTTTATATCTTATCATTGGAGTTTTTTGAACACAGGTTTTTACTTTATCATTTATTTGTTCATATATTTGCTTCACATCATCATTATCTTCTTTAACTTTATCAATTTTGTCTAAATATGATAAGACCATATCCTCTAAATTTTTATTATTTACACCTCTCATTAGTTTTCTATATCTATTTTCTAATTTGTTTAAAGATGAATATATTGTTATTATTAATATGATTAATATAAGTACAAGAACTATAAGTGCTAATACTATATAAATCTGTTGGTTATTTATAAAATTGATTATATTCTGCATTATAAATTACTTCCTTCCCCTAATGTTTCACGTGAAACATTATATATTGAAAACTTCTAGAATTCTCTCAAAATCTTCTTCTGAATAATATTCAATTTCTATTTTACCTTTGTTTTTATTTTTCGAATTTATGAGAACTTTAGTACCAAAATGATTTTCTAACTTATTCATTATATCCTTATAGTAAATTTCATTTTGATTTTTAATTACTTTTTTTTCTTTTTCATTTCCAAAGTTTTTTACTAATCTCTCCGTTTCTCTCACATTAAGACTATCATCTATAACCATTTGTGCAATTTCATATTGAATTTCCTTATCATTAAGGCCAAGTATTGCCCTTCCATGTCCTTCAGAAATCACCTCATCTATTATATAATCTTGAACTCTTTCATCTAAGTTTAATAATCTCATACAATTTGTTATAGCTGTTCTTGATTTAGATACCTTGTTACTTATTTCTTCCTGAGTAAGATCAAAATCTATTAATAGTTTCTTATATGCTATGGCTTCTTCAATTGGGTTTAAATCTTCTCTTTGAATGTTTTCTATTAATGAAATTTCTAATACCTCTTTATTGTCTATATTCATTATAATTGCTGGTATTTCTGCAAGCCCAATACTCTTAGCAGCTCTAAATCTTCTTTCACCAGCTACAACTATATATATATCTTCTTGCTTATTTACTATAATGGGCTGAATAACACCATGCTCTTTTATTGATTGCGCTAATTCGGATATTTTTTCAGGATCAAAGTTTTTTCTTGGTTGATCTATATTAGCTTTAATCAAATTCATAGATATTTTGAGAACAGAGGAACTATCTTCTACAATTTCTTCTGGTATTAAAGCTCCCAGCCCCTTACCTAGTCCAAATTTTTTGTTCATTATCTATCATCTCCTTTGTCTATGTGAAAATTCATTTGCTAATGATTCATAAGCTTCTGCGCCCTTACATTTGTCGTCATACAACATAATTGGCAATCCAAAACTTGGAGCTTCAGCCAATCGTATATTCCTAGGTATTGTTGTATTATAAACTTTTTCATTAAAATACTTTCTTACTTCTGACACAACCTCATTACATAATTTTGTTCTATTATCATACATACTTAGAATTACGCCCTCAATTTCTAATTTCTTGTTTAAAGATTTTTTAACTAGTTGAATAGTATTTACTAATTGGCCGACACCTTCTAAAGCATAAAATTCGCATTGAATAGGTGAAAGCACACTATCCGCTGCCGTAAGCGCATTAATAGTTAAAATCCCGAGTGAAGGTGGGCAATCTATAAAAATATAATCAAATTCACCTTCAATCTCTTTAAGTTTTTCTTTTAGTATATTTTCACGATTACTTCTATTGATTAATTCTACTTCTGCTCCGGCAAGTTCCATTGTAGAAGGTACTAAATACAAATTGTTTATAAGCTCACATTCTTTTATAGTATCCCTAATGGAAATATCTGATGTTAATAAATCATACATTGATACATTCATTTTTTTCTTATCAAACCCTAATCCACTTGTAGTGTTTCCTTGAGGATCGATGTCTATTGTTAAAATCTTTTTACCTTGCATAGCTAAATAAGAACATAAGTTAATACTCGTAGTAGTTTTCCCTACTCCTCCCTTTTGATTAAAAATACATATAGTTTTCATGATTACACCTACCATTCTAATATTATTCATATTTTTATAAGTTATAGCTTTTACAACTTAACTTGAAAATTAATTGTGCTATATAACTATTATATATTTATGTTAAATAATTTAATAGTACTATTTTAAAAATTTACAAAATAATATAAAAATATGCCTAATAATCCTCAATAATTAATCTATAATTTTCTACATAATAAAAAAACAGAATGTTTCACGTGAAACACTCTGTTTTTCGACCTATCTTTTAGGTATTCTTATTATTACTTCTATACTATCCTCTAATTCCTTAGACTTATATTCAGCATTTATACCATACTTATCAAAAACTTGTTTTATAGTATTTATATAAACTCTAGGAGCAAAGATACCCTTAATTTTTTTCTTTCCATCAGCAGCTACTTCGTCTCTACATAGTTTTAATAATTCTTTTTCAATTAGATCTTCTGTATTTTTAACATTAAGTGATTTACTAATAATTGTTTTAAGAACTTTCTTTTGGATATTTATATCAGTTAATTTTAGTAAAGCCCTAGCATGTCTCTCCGTAAGCTTATGCTCTACCAAAATATTTGTTATTTTCCCATCCAATTTTAGTAATCTTAATTTATTTGCAATTGTTGATTGTTTTTTTCCTATCATTCGAGCTAATTGTTCTTGTGTATAAGAATGATCCTGAATAAGATTAAAATAAGCCATAGCTTCTTCTAAAAAATTTAAATCTTCTCTTTGTAAATTTTCTAGAAGTGCAATTGCTGCAGAATCTTTATCTGTAATATCTATAATTATTACTGGTACTTTTTCAAGTCCTATTTTTTTTGCTGCTCTCAGTCTTCTTTCTCCTGCTACTAATTCATATCTGCTTTCGCCACTTTTTCTAACAGTTAGTGGCTGAATTATTCCATAAGTTTTTATTGATTGCGATAATTCTTCAATAGTTTCTTCATTAAAATGTTTTCTGGGTTGATAAACATTTGGAGAAATCAATTCAATAGATACATAATTTACATCGTTTTGCATAATATACCATCCTTAAATTTTTCCTTTTCTTTATTTTTATATTCTATATATGAGTGCTATTTCCTTCTTTTTTTTATTTTTTCGTACGACAAATTATAACACTAATCATTACTTTTGGTACTATAATCGTCACTTTCTCCTTCTGAAATATCGTTAAATCATCTCCTGCGGAGCTGAAATATTAACGACTTCAGAAGGAGATTTATACTCCCACCGAAGTTTTCTATTTGTTAGAGTATGTTACTCCCGCTTATAGAAGTGGGAGATTTTCCTTCTGAAATGTCGTTAAACTAAAGGACTTTTAGTAACCATACCCGCTTTTCTAGGATATTTTCTATGTGTTTGCGCTATTTTACTTATTATTACTAAATTATGGTTTAAATCACTGTCTTCAATTTGTACCTTTTCAATATGTTCTATTCGTCCACCTAGCATTCTGATTGCATTTTTCGAACACTTTATTTCCTCTTCAACTGCAGGGCCCTTCATTGCCACAAAATATCCTCCAACCTTTACATAAGGTATACAAAATTCGCTAAGTACTGTTAAATTAGCAACAGCTCTTGAAACCGCTACATCAAACTTTTCCCTATATTGCACTTCCTGCGCAAAATCTTCTGCTCTGCCATGAATAGCTTTGATATCTTTTAGTTCCAGGGATTTGATTACTTCATTTAAAAATTTAATTCTCTTATTCAGCGAATCTAATAAAACAATATTTGTTTCAGGCTTAATTATTTTCATGGGAATGCCTGGAAATCCTCCTCCAGTGCCTATATCAATGATATTTTTTGCATTTTTAAGCTGGTCAAACTTAAAAACCTTCATAGAATCAATGAAGTGTTTTTTGACTATCTGTTCGTCTTCTTTTATAGCTGTCAAATTTATTTTTTCATTCCATTCCTTTATAAGCTCTTTATAATTCATAAATTGCTCATACTTATTATCGTTAAATTCAAGTCCTACATTATTACTAGCTTTATTCAATATATCAAAGTACTCCATACTTCACCTCCATATTTATCTTACTGGTTGTTATCTTTAAGTCTTTTCTGCTGCTCAATATATATCATTAAAACAGACATATCTGCAGGTGACACCCCTGATATCCTAGAAGCTTGACCTATACTTTCTGGTTTAATTTTACCCAATTTTTGCATAGCCTCTATCCTTAATCCTTTTATTTTATCATAATCTATATCTTTTGATATAAATTTATTTTCAAATTTCTTAAATTGTTGAATTTGGTCTAATTGTTTCTGAATATATCCTTCATATTTCGACACAATATTAACTTGCTGTTGTATATATTTATTTAATATTGGTCTATTTACATCAAGTTTTGCAACAATATAATAATCAAGTTCCGGCCTTTTTATAAGTTCATATAAACTAATAGGCTTTTTCAACGGTGTGGAATTGCAAGAAATTAAGAATTCCTCGATTTCCTTTTTATTTGTAATTTGCAAATGTTTTATTCTTTCAATTTCCTCTTCAAGTTGCATCTTCTTTACCCTAAATATTTCATATCTATGTTCTTTAACAAGTCCTATGCTATATCCTATTTCGGTTAATCTTAAATCAGCGTTATCTTGTCTTAGTAGCAATCTATACTCTGCTCTTGAGGTCATCATCCTATATGGTTCATTAGTGCCTTTAGTCACTAAATCATCAATTAAAACCCCTATATACCCATCAGATCTTTTTAATATTAATGGATCCTTATTTTGAATAGTAAGTGCAGCATTAATTCCTGCAATAATACCCTGAGCTGCAGCTTCTTCATATCCTGAACTACCATTTATTTGACCTGCAGAGAATAATCCGCTAATATTTTTAAATTCTAGTGAAAGTTTTAGATCCGTAGAATATATACAATCATATTCTATGGCATAAGCCGTTCTCATAATCTCTACATTTTCAAGTCCCGGTACTGTTTTTAGCACCGCCACTTGAACTTCCTCTGGTAGCGAACTAGACATACCTTGAACATACATTTCCTCTGTATTCTCACCTTCAGGCTCAATGAAAATTTGATGTCTTTCCTTGTCTGCAAATCTCATTACTTTATCCTCAATAGATGGGCAGTACCTAGGTCCAATACTCTTAATAGATCCATTGTATAACGGAGATCTATGAATATTTTCTCTTATTACATTATGAGTATTTTCATTTGTATAAGTTAAGTAGCAACTTAACTGTTCTCTATCAATATCTTCGCTAATAAATGAAAATGGAACTACCGACCTATCACCTAATTGCTCTTCCATTTTAGAAAAATCCACTGACCGTTTATTTATTCTGGCTGGAGTTCCCGTTTTAAATCGTCTTAGTTCTATTCCTAGTTCATCTAAAGATTCGGAAAGTTCATTAGCTGGAAGTAATCCACTAGGTCCTTCATTAAAAGTAAGATCTCCAATTATAACATTCGATTTTAAATATACTCCAGAAGCTATAATGATAGCCTTAGCTGTAAAGTATGCACCATTTTTTGTAAGAACACCCTTGACTTTTCCATTATCCGAATCTATAGATACTACTTCTAATTGTCTTAATTGCAAATTTTCTTGTTTTTCTAATACATTTTTCATTCTTTGCCCATATGCCTTTTTATCCGCCTGAGCCCTTAATGAGAAGACAGCTGGACCTTTTGATGTATTTAACATTCTTGATTGTATATATGTATTATCAATATTTATTCCCATTTCTCCGCCAAGAGCATCTATTTCTCTTACTAAATGTCCTTTAGCAGTTCCACCAATATTGGGATTACATGGCATTAGTGCCACACTATCTAAATTTATAGCACAAATTAAAGTTGTGCATCCTATTCTTGCAGCTGCAAGAGCCGCCTCACAACCCGCATGACCAGCTCCTATAACTACAACATCAAAATCTCCTGCAACATATTTCATATTTACCCCTACTTTCCTAAACAAAATTCTGAGAATATCGTATGTATAATATCTTCTTCTAAAGCCTCGCCCGTAATCTCACCTAAATTCATCCAAGCATTTCGTATATCAATTGAAGCCAAATCTATAGCTGAAGTATATTCTATCGCATTAAGCGATGATTCTAGGTTTTCCTTTGCTCTTATTAAAGACTGTTTATGTCTGCTATTTGTAACAAATACTCCTTCAGTTTTAATTTCACCATTAAAGAATAAATCTTTTATATGTTCTTTAACATTAATTAACCCTTCACCTGTTTTTAATGAAATATTAGTTATATATTTTGATTTTAGACTTTTTAATTCATTCCTCTCTATTTTACCACCTAAATCACTTTTATTTAATAGTACAATATATTTTTTTTCTTTAATATATTCAATAATTTCTCTATCTTCACGACTTACCTTGTTACTTGAATCTAGTATTAGAATAACTAAATCCGCCTCATCTATTTTCCGTTTTGATGTCTCTACTCCTATTTTTTCAACAATGTCTTCAGTTTCACGAATTCCCGCAGTATCTACTATTTTAACTGGTATACCTTCAACACTTATATATTCTTCAATTGCATCCCTTGTAGTTCCTGGTACATCTGTAACAATAGCTCTTTTTTCCTTAACAAGAGCATTAAGAAGTGAAGATTTCCCTACATTAGGCTTTCCAACTATTACAGTGCTTAAGCCTTCTCTTAAAATTTTTCCTTCATCAGCGGTACTGAGTAGCATATCAATCTCTTTTATAATTGAAGTAACATCATAACTAACTTTTTCTGCAGTTACTTCTTCAATATCTTCTTCTGGATAATCAACAGTAACCTCTATATGCGCAATTACACTAAGTAATTTATTTCTTATGCTTTTTATTTCCCTGGAAATTGCACCTTCTGATTGCATAAGTGCTGACTTCATACTCAGCTCAGTCTTCGCCCTTATTATATCTATAACTGCTTCAGCTTGACTTAAGTCAATTCTACCATTCAAAAATGCTCTTTTAGTAAATTCTCCAGGTTCCGCCATTCTTGCTCCAGACCTAATGATTTCTTGTAAAATTCTATTAGTACCAACTACTCCCCCATGACAATTTATCTCAATAGTATCCTCTGCAGTAAAACTCTTAGGACCTTTCATATAGGAAATAATAACTTCATCTAGTCTACTGCCATTTTCATCAATAATATGACCATATCTCATAGTATAAGATTTAAAATCATAAAGTTTTCTATTGTTTTTACCTATAAATATACTATTCACTATATCTATAGACCTATCACCAGATACTCTGATTATAGATATACCGCCTTCACCTATACTAGTTGCTATTGCAGCTATAGTGTCAAATTCTTTCATTAAATGTGACCTCCTAATTTTATGGGTATTTATAATTATATCCCTATTAACATTATTATATCTAAGTAACTTCCGTTATTTCAACTACCTACTTATTAGTTCTTAATCATATTCGTAAAATTCAATGTAAAATCATTACCTGCGTAGCTACTTATCATCCTCAATGCTGCAACATTGAAACTTAAGAATATGATTAATATTAGACTTACTATTATAAATTTAAAAAGAAAGCCCTTAGGCTTTCTTTAAATCAACTACAACTCTTCTATAGGGCTCTTCACCTTCACTAAAGGTATAAATATATGAATCATTTTGAAGCGTTGAGTGTATTATTCTTCTCTCATAAGGATTCATAGGTTCAAGTTTTAATACTCTACCACTAACCCTTACTTTATAGGCAATTTTTGATGCAAGTCTTTTTAAAGTTTCTTCTCTTTTTGCTCTATAATTTTCGGTATCTAATATTACTCTTTTATACTCTTCATCATGATTTTTGTTTACAACTAAACTTACAAGGTATTGAAGTGAATCCAAAGTCTCGCCTCTATATCCTATTAGAAGTCCCATATTAGGTCCAACCAATTCAATCCTCAGTTCATTACTTTCATCTATGAGTATTACTTCAGCTTTCATACTCATAGACTTCAATACGTCCTCCAAGAAAGTTTTAGCTTCATAAAGACTGTCCCTTTTAACTGTAACTCTAATTTTAGCAGGTTTTACACCTATAATATTTAAAAATCCTTTACTACCTTCATCTATTGTTTCCACTTTAACTTTATCTATTGTAATTTTTAATTCAGCCAATGCATTTTTAATTGCATCTTCTACATTTTTTCCCATCATTTCTATAACTTTCATATCACACTACACCCGCCTTTCTAAATATCAAAATTAGGCAATTGTGTTAAACTTGTTTTTTTGTAATATCTACTTTCTTGTTAAGTTCTACTTTATTTATAACCAATGTTTGAAGTATTTGTAACACGTTATTTATTACCCAATATAATACTAACGCGCCTTTAAAACTAAGACTCATAACTCCCATCATAATAGCCATACCAATATTCATTGTTGAACTTTGTTTAGCTTTAGCAGGATCCCCTGATGGTTGCATTAGTTTTGTAGAAAAGTATGTTGTAACAGCAGATAGTACAGGTAATATCTTATAAGGATCAGATTGTGCTAAATCCTTAATCCATAAGAAACCAGCACCATTCATATCTAAGTTTCTAAACACATAAAATAAAGAAAACAAAATAGGCATTTGAATAATCATCGGCAAACATCCACCCATTGGGTTTACGTTATTTTCTTTATAAAGTTTCATTACTTCTTGCTGTGACTTTTTTGGATCTTTTTTATACTTTTCTTGTACTTTTTTCATTTCTGGCTGAATTGCACCCATTTTAGCTGTTGATTTAGTTTGTTTAATACTTAAAGGCAACAATACTAATTTTACTATCATTGTAAAAACAATTATTGCTAAGCCATATGATAAATTATCGTATGGTACGATGAAATGCACGCCACTATGTATAAAGAAAAAAAACTTTTCAAGTGGATCAGTTAAAAAATTAAAATTCAAATATAAGACCTCCCAGGTGGTTATTTAACCGGATCAAATCCACCCTTATTAAAAGGATGACATCTAATTATTCTCTTTATTCCCATAATGGAGCCTTTTAGTGCCCCATACTTTTCAATAGCTTCTAAAGTATACTGAGAACATGTAGGATAAAATATACAACAAGGCCTCTTAAAAGGTGATATATATTTTCTATAACACTTTATGCCCAGTACAAGTATTTTTTTCATTATTAATTAAACCTGCCTTCTTAAGCAAATTCTTAAGTGCATTCTCTATTTCTTTATAACTTTTAGAATTAGAAGGATTTCTTGCAATAAAAACCAAATCATATCCTATCTTTAATCCCTCATTATTAAGCCGATAGCTTTCCCCTATCAATCTTTTAACTCTGCTTCTAGTTACACTTTTTCCTACCTTTTTGCTTACGGATATTCCGCATCTATTAATATTTTTTCCATTTCTATAAATATATAATACTAAAGATAGGTTAGAAAAAGATTTTCCTCTTCTATATACTGTTCTAAATTCAGCATTCTTTCTAATCCTGTATTTCTTTACTTCAATGTTCATATTAGCCGCCCTCTTTTCCGCAAATTGCAGAAAAAGGCCACATTAGCGGCCCTTATGCTGTCAATCTTTTTCTACCTTTTTGTCTTCTTCTTTGAAGAACGTTTCTACCAGAAGCGGTTTTCATTCTCTTTCTGAATCCGTGTTCTTTTTTTCTTTGTCTTTTCTTAGGTTGGTAAGTCATGAACATATCTACTACACCCCCTTCTTCTAATCATTAAATTATAGCAATCATCTTACAATCGCATAATTATGGTTTTACTATTAGATTATATAGGCACATCCTCTTAATGTCAAGATAAGCATTTTTATTGATATTGTTGATATTTTTTATATTTATATGCTTTTTTGTGGATAACTTCTTGAACACCTTGTTATTTTTTGATATTATATAAGAAAGAGCTGTGAATAACCTATACATAAATAAAGTTATTCACAACTTGTGGACAAAATTGTGAATAACTACTGCACTAATGTATAAAACTTCTTTTTATTTATATATTTTTAGCTATATAAATAGATTTATTCATTATTCAGTATGTTAATAATTTTTTTTTCATATTGTTAATAATTTAAGTTCTATTAAAAATATTAACATAGTTATTAACATGTGACTATTTTTAATGATATTTATCAACAACATATAATGTATTATTTTTTTTGTTTATAACTCTGTTTATACATTGTTTGTTTTTACATAAAAAATCTTTTTTATTTGAACTGGAGGGTAGAAAATGAGCACCCAAATTAAAGATATCTGGGAAAAAACTTTAAATATTATAAAAGGTGAACTTACAGAAGTTAGTTTTAATACTTGGATTAAAAGTATAGACCCTATGACCTTAGATAATAATACTTTTAAGTTAGGTGTTCCTAATAATTTTACCAAAGACATTCTTGAGAATAGATATAAGGATTTAATAATGAATGCTGTTAAATTAATTACATCTAAAACATATAAAATAGAATTTTTTATATTATCTGAAGAAGTAGCCGAAATTGAAACACCTAAAGCGAAACGAGAGGCTGAAAGAAATAACCTGGTGGTTAATGATGAAATGTCTGCAACACTAAACCCAAAGTATACCTTTGATTCTTATGTCATTGGTAATAGTAATAGATTTGCACATGCTGCATCCTTGGCTGTAGCTGAATCTCCTGCGAAAGCTTACAATCCACTATTTATTTATGGAGGGGTTGGTCTTGGAAAAACACATTTAATGCATGCTATTGGTCATTACGTATTAGCAAATAATCCAAAATCTAAGGTAGTTTATGTTTCTTCTGAAAAATTCACAAACGAACTTATAAATTCTATTAAAGATGATAAAAATGTAGAATTTAGAAACAAGTACAGAAATGTAGACGTACTTTTAATTGACGATATTCAATTTATTGCTGGTAAGGAACGTACACAAGAGGAGTTCTTCCACACTTTTAATGATCTTCATGAAGCAAATAAACAAATTATTTTATCTAGTGATAGACCTCCTAAAGAGATACCTACTCTAGAAGATAGATTGAGGTCTAGATTTGAATGGGGTCTTATAGCTGATATACAACCACCGGATTTTGAAACTAGAATTGCTATTTTAAAGAAAAAAGCAGATATAGATAATTTAACTATTCCAAATGAAGTATTGGTGTATATTGCTACAAAAATAAAATCTAATATACGAGAACTAGAAGGTGCTCTTATTAGAATAGTAGCTTTTTCTTCATTAACTAATAAAGAAATTAGCATAGATTTAGCGTCAGAAGCACTTAAAGATATTATATCTAGTAGAAATTCAAAGCAAGTAACTATTGAACTAATACAAGATATAGTCTCTAGCTATTTTAGTTTAAAAATTGAGGATTTTAAGTCTTCAAGGCGTACAAGAAACATAACCTACCCAAGACAAATTGCAATGTATTTGTGTAGAAAGCTTACAGATATGTCACTTCCTAAAATAGGTGAAGAATTTGGAGGTCGCGACCATACAACTGTAATACATGCATGTGAGAAAATATCTAATGGTGTTAAAGAAGATGAAAATCTGCAAGATACCATAGCAGAACTTACTAAAAAAATAAGTCAGAAATAGCATAATCGTATTACTAACAAGTGTTGATACTATTTATATATAAACCTGTGTACAAAATAATACATAAAACTTAGCTGTTGATATTGTGGATAAGTATGATTTTTTTTTGCATACTTATCCACAATTAATTATACCTAGTATTGTTACACCTTAAAGCCTGCGATAGGTTTCTAACATATCAACAGCCCCTACTACTATTACTACTATTTTTAGATTATTATCTTACCTATCTTTTAATAATTCCCCATGTGGATAAGGAGGTCTATTTTATATGAAATTTATATGCGAAAAAAACATATTACAAGAAGCAATTTCAAATGTTCAAAAAGCAATTACTGGAAAATCAACAATGCCTGTATTACAAGGTATACTAATAGTTGCCAAAAATAAAGAGGTGACTCTTATAGGATCTGATATCGATTTAAGTATTGAAGCTAAGATTACTGCAGACGTTATTGAAGACGGAAGTGTAGTTTTAGATTCTAGGCTTTTCGGTGAAATCATAAGAAAATTACCCAATAGTGCAATAGAAATAACTTCTGAGGTCAATAACTCTATTAAAATAGTTTGTCAAAAATCATATGCAACTATAATACATATGAATAGTGATGATTATCCCAGTTTACCTAATATAATAGAAAATATGATATTTTCAGTATCCCAAAAGGTATTAAAAAACATGATGAAAGGTACTATTTTTGCAGTTGCTCAAGATGAGACAAGGCCGATTCTTACAGGAGTTTTATTTGAAATAAAAGATAAAAATCTTAATCTTGTAGCACTAGACGGATATAGAGTTGCTTTTAGAAGTGAACCAGTGGATAACGATAATAGTATAAATGCTGTAATTCCAGGTAAAACATTAAGTGAAGTATCAAAAATACTAGAGGAAACAGACGAGCCTGTTAATATAACATTTACACCAAATCATATTTTATTTAATCTTGGTAAAACTAAGGTTATATCAAGATTATTAGAAGGTGAATTTATAAAATATAGCTCAATAATTCCTGAAGAATATAACCTAAAAATTACAGCTAAAAGATCTGAATTATTAAGCTGTATAGAAAGAGCTTCTCTTATGGCAAAAGAGGGAAATACCAATTTAGTTAAATTCAATATAGAAGAGGATAACATGATAATCACATCCAATTCTCAATTGGGAAAGGCTAGAGAAGAAATAAATATAATTTTGCAAGGAGAACCTCTTCAAATTGCATTTAACTCAAAATACCTAATAGAGCTCTTAAAAATAATGGAAGAGGACGAAATAATTATGGAGTTTTCTAGTGGTGTTAATCCTTGTGTAGTAAAAAACAAAGAAAAAAACAATTGTACGTATATGGTATTACCGGTAAGAATAAGAGCTAATAATTAATAAATGAAATATTTATAATAATATTTGGGAAAAGAAGGTTTTAAAATGAATGAAATAAAAATAGAAACAGATATAATAAAATTAGATTCTTTTCTAAAATGGGCTGGAATAGCTTGTTTAGGTTCAGAAGCAAAATTTTATATCAAAAATGAGGATATTAAACTTAATGGTGAGATAGAAACTCAAAGAGGTAAAAAATTATCTAAAGGTGATATAATTGAGTTTAACAATGAGTTTTATAAAATAATTTAAGAATATATTAATGCACCGGAAAAATTTAAATTATTCTCCGGTGCACAATTTATTTATATAGATATATATGTTATAATCATAACAGGTGATATTATGTATGTAAAATATTTACAACTCAAAAATTTCAGGAATTATAATGAACTAGCTATAGAATTAAATAAAGGTATAAACGTATTTGTGGGCGATAATGCTGAGGGAAAAACAAATATTTTAGAAGCTATTTATTATTGCAGTTTAGCTAAGTCTCATAGAACCAATAAGGATAAGGAATTAATTAACTGGAATGGCACAGAAGCATACATAAAGCTTTATGTATGTAAAACTAGACTGGATAAAAAGATTGAAATAAAGATTTTTAAAGAAGGTAAAAAAGGCGTTAATATTAATTCTATAAAAGTTCAAAAATTGTCAGAGCTCTTAGGAAGTTTCAATGTAATTATGTTTTCTCCTGAAGATTTAAATATTGTTAAAGATTCTCCATCACATAGAAGAAAATTTTTAGATATAGAACTATGTAAGTTAAGTAGACGTTACTATTATAGTTTAACTCAATATAAAAAAATTTTGAATGAAAGAAATTTGGCTATAAAAAAATGGAACACAAATAGTGATATTATAGATGTATATGATAAACAACTTAGTGAATTTGGTGCAATTATAATAAAAGATAGAATGGCTTATGTTGAAAAACTAAATATAAAAGGTAAAATAATACATAGTGATATAACATCTAATAGTGAAGTAATTGAAATTAAATATTTATCACCTATTAAGGAATTAGATAATATACAAGAAAATTTGTATTTGCTTTTATGTAAAAATAGAAAAAGAGATATAGAAACTAAAACTACATCAATAGGTCCACATAGAGATGATTTTTCTATAGATATTAACGGCGTTTGTGCCAGAATATTTGGATCTCAAGGTCAACAAAGAACTTCAATATTAACCATTAAATTTGGAGCACTAGCAATAATAAAAGAACTAACTGGAGAATATCCAGTATTATTACTTGATGATGTTTTGTCTGAATTAGATACAAAAAGGCAAGAATATATATTAAATTCTATAAAAGAAGTTCAAACATTAATTACTTGCACCGGAATCAATGATATAAGAAAACATTTAAATTTTGAAAGTAAGGTATTTGAAGTTATATCAGGTGGGGTAAAGGAAATTACATAAATTCAAATAGGGTATAACTGATTATTAAGGAGGATATGATATGTTTTTACATTTAGGAGAAAATGTAGTAGTGCCTATAAAAGACATTATAGGTATTTTTGATATGGAAACTACTATGTACAGCTCGGATACTAATCAATTTTTAAGAATGGCCGAAGAAGACGGTTTTGTAGAGCGGATAACAAAAAATATTGCTAAATCTTTTGTTATTGCTGAGGTAGATAAAAAAAGTAAAATATATTTATCGCCAATATCATCGCAAACACTAAGCAAAAGAACTGAAACTGTATATTATGCGCTTTAGATTAAATTAGGAGGACATACATGGAAATAAATAATATTTATGACGAGAGTCAAATACAAGTACTTGAAGGATTAGAAGCCGTACGAAAAAGACCTGGTATGTATATAGGAAGCACTAGTATTCGCGGACTTCATCATTTAGTTTATGAAATTGTAGATAATAGTATAGATGAGGCAATGGCTGGGTTTTGTAAGAATATTAATGTGGTTATACACCCAGATAATTCTGTAACTGTTATAGATGATGGTAGAGGTATGCCCGTAGGAATACATCATAAAATGAAAATACCTACTGTAGAAGTTATAATGACTGTACTTCATGCAGGTGGAAAATTTGGTGGTGGAGCGTACAAGGTATCCGGCGGTCTTCATGGTGTTGGAGCATCTGTAGTAAATGCACTGTCTGAAGTTTGTGAAGTTGAAGTTAAAGTAGATGGTGAAATATGGAAACAAACATTTTCAAAAGGAAAAACCACTAGTACACTAATAAATATGGGGAAAACAGAGGAACATGGAACAAAAATTTTCTTTATTCCTGATGCAACAATTTTTGAGGAAATTGATTTTGATTATGAAACAGTATCTCAAAGACTGAGAGAACTTGCTTTTTTAAATAAAGGTATAAGAATAACACTTACAGATGAACGAGAAGATAAAAAACAAGAATTTTTTTACGAAGGTGGAATAAAATCTTTTGTAGATTATTTAAATAGAAATAAAGGAAAAATTCACGATACTATATACATAGAAGGACGTAAAGATGAATATATTGTTGAAATAGCTTTGCAATATAATGATACATATACAGAAAATTTATTTTCTTTTGCCAATAATATAGATACAGTAGAAGGTGGAACACACCTAGTTGGATTTAAGACTGCTTTAACAAGAATAGTAAATGATTACGCTAAAAAATTTGGATTTTTAAAAGATAATGATAAAAATCTATCTGGTGAGGATGTACGAGAAGGCCTTACAGCAGTAATATCTATAAAACTTACTGACCCTCAATTTGAAGGTCAAACAAAAACTAAACTTGGAAATAGTGAAGTAAGAGGCATAGTTGATGGTATAGTTGGCGAGGCTATAAGCAATGTTTTAGAGGAAAATCCAGAACTTGGTAAAAAAATAATAGATAAATCATTAAATGCAGCTAGAGCACGCGACGCAGCTAAAAAAGCAAGAGAACTTACAAGGCGTAAATCAATCCTTGAAAGTACAACTCTTCCTGGAAAATTATCCGATTGTGCATCGAAAGATCCTATGGAATGTGAAATATATCTGGTCGAGGGTGACTCAGCTGGAGGATCAGCGAAACAAGGTAGAGATAGAAAATTCCAAGCAATACTTCCTCTTAAAGGAAAAATAATGAATGTTGAAAAGCAAAGAATTGATAAAATGCTCGCATCACTTGAAATTAGGGCTATGATAACTGCATTTGGTGCTGGTATAGGAAAAGATTTTGATGTAAAAAAAATAAGATATGATCGTATTATTATTATGACAGATGCCGACGTAGACGGAGCACATATTAGAACACTACTGTTGACATTCTTTTATAGATACATGAAAGAACTAGTGGAACAAGGACATGTATATGTAGCTCAACCTCCATTATTCAAGGTTACTAAAGGTAAGAAAGAGCACTATGTATATACTGAAAAAGAGCTTGAAAATGTACTTTTGGAAGTAGGGGGAAAAGACAGTAATACTGATATCCAAAGATACAAAGGTCTTGGGGAAATGAATCCAGAACAGCTTTGGGATACAACAATGAATCCAGAAGAGAGAATTCTCCTTCAGGTCAATGTAGAGGATGCGATGGCAGCCGATGAAATATTTACTATTCTTATGGGGGATAAAGTAGAACCTCGTAGAGAGTTTATACAAGAAAATGCTAAGAAAGTGCTTAATTTAGATATATAGTAGATTAGTATAATTACCGTAACACATGGAGAATAACGGTACTATTTTTCATATGTTGTTAAAATATTTTGTTTGAAGAGGTGTAACAGATGAATAATCAGGGAAAAATTAAACCTATTGATATAAGGTACGAAATGAAAAAATCCTATATAGATTACGCTATGAGCGTTATAGTAAGTCGTGCGCTTCCAGATGTACGGGATGGACTTAAACCTGTCCATAGAAGAATATTATTTTCTATGCATGAACTAGGGTTAACACCAGAAAAAGGATATAGAAAATGTGCTAGAATTGTTGGAGATGTTTTAGGTAAGTATCACCCACATGGTGATACAGCAGTATATGGGGCACTCGTTAGAATGGCTCAAGACTTCTCCCAAAGATGTATATTAGTTGATGGTCATGGAAATTTTGGTTCTGTAGACGGTGATTCAGCAGCGGCAATGAGATATACAGAAGCTAAAATGAGTAAAATTACAATACAAATGCTTCGTGATATTAATAAAGAAACAGTAGATTTTATTCCTAACTTTGATGGAGAAGAAAAAGAACCCTCAGTGTTACCATCAAGATTTCCTAATCTTCTAGTTAATGGATCAACAGGTATTGCAGTAGGTATGGCGACCAATATACCTCCACATAACTTAATAGAGATTATAGATGGAGTGTTAATGCTTATTGAAGACCCCGAGGTTGAAATAAGTGATTTAATGACAAAAATAAAAGGACCAGATTTTCCTACAGCAGGAATTATTCTAGGAAGAGCAGGAATAAAAAGCGCTTATGAAACAGGAAGAGGAAGAATACTTGTAAGGGCTAAAACAGATATTGAAGAGAATAAAGGTAGAAATGCAATTATAGTAACAGAATTACCTTATCAAGTTAATAAAGCAAAACTTGTGGAAGGTATTGCAGATTTAGTAAAAGATAAGAAAATAGATGGAATATCAGATCTTCGAGATGAGTCAGATAGAGAAGGTATGAGAATTGTTATAGAACTAAAGAGGGATGCAAATCCTAATATAGTATTAAATAGGCTATTTAAACATACTAGAATGCAAGACACTTTCGGAGTTATAATGATAGCACTTGTAAATAACGAACCTCAAACACTAAATTTAAAACAGTGTTTAGTTTATTATTTAGAACATCAAAAAGAGGTAGTAAGAAGAAGAACTCAATTTGATCTAGATAAGGCACTAACTAGAGCACATATTCTAGAAGGTCTAAAAATAGCACTAGACCATATTGATGAAGTAATTCGTTTAATAAGAGCATCTAAAAGCATCAGTGAAGCTAGACAAAGTTTAGTGAATTCATTTGAACTATCAGAAAAACAAGCTGTTGCTATTGTTGAAATGAGACTTGGAAGACTTACAGGTCTTGAAAGAGATAAAATTGAAGATGAGTATAACGAATTAATGAAAACCGTTAATTATTTAAAAGGAATATTAGCAGATGAAATGGTATTACTTAACATAATTAAAGATGAACTTATAGAAATTAGAAACAAATATGGTGATACTAGAAGAACAGCAATAGAAAAAAATCCATATAGCATAGATGAGGAAGATTTAATTCAAGAGACAGATGTTGTAATAACTCTAACTCATGCAGGCTATATAAAGAGACTTCCCGCTGATACTTATAGTGCCCAAAAAAGAGGGGGTAGAGGAATACAAGGGGTTACTACAAAAGAAGATGACTTTGTAGAACATATTTTTATAACCTCCACTCATAATAATCTTTTGTTATTCACAAACAAAGGAAAGGCATTTAGATTAAAGGCATATGAGATTCCAGAAGGTGGAAGAACAGCTAAGGGAACAAATTTAGTAAATATTATACCACTCGCTAATGATGATAAGATTCAAGCAGTTATATCTCTTAGAGATTTTGCGGAGGATAATTATCTTATAATGGGAACAAAACATGGTTTAGTTAAGAAAACATCACTTGATAAATACTCTTCTATAAGAAAGAATGGCTTAAATGCAATAAATCTAAGAGAAGACGATGAATTAATTGGAGTTGCAATAACCACTGGAGATAGCGAAATGCTATTTGCTACAAGAAATGGTTATTCTATAAGATTTAGTGAAAAAGATGTAAGAGGTATGGGAAGAACTGCAACTGGAGTTAAGGCTTTAACTTTAAGACAAGATGATATTGCAGTTGCTATGAATATTGTTACTCCTGAAGAAGAGCTATTAGTTATAAGTGAAAACGGCTTTGGAAAAAGAACCTTAGTTTCAGAATACTCACTTCAACATAGAGGTGGTAAAGGAGTAATAACTTATAAGGTATCAGAGAAAACAGGAAAACTTGTAGGTGCTAGAATAGTAAAAGACGGAGACGAAATGATACTTATAAACAGTAATGGCATTGTTATAAGATTAAACGTAGCTGGAATATCTACTACGAGTAGAAATACTATGGGTGTTACTTTAATGAAGAATGGAGAAGGAGATAATATAGTTGCTATAGCTAAAATAAATTGTAGTGATGTAATTAATACAGAAGAAAATTCTCCAGAGGACCAAGAGAACTCATTAACAAATGAAAACTCTATAATAGATGAAGAATCCATGCAAGAAGATATTAAAGAAACTTTTCCAAGTGGAGAGGATGACATAGAAACGACTAATGAGACAGATGATAAAATAGAAGATTAAGATAGTAAAGTACCTATTTGAAATAATTTCGAATAGGTACTTTTTTAATATAACATAATATAACTAACCTAGTGTATCCCAAGCAGTAAATAGGAGAAAAATAAAGTTATATGTAGAAAAATCAGTATAATCTGTGGAGGAGTGGAACTATTGTAAATACACGATCAAATAGATTTGGTACAATACTCCTTGTCGTCACCAAGCGAGTGGCGAAGTAAGCAAAATGTTAATCACTATTTAAAAGATTTTTAGATGAAAATAAATTTTAAAAGTTGTTGACAAAATAAGCAATACCAAGTAAAATAGTAGAAGTCGTCACATGATGACTTAGC
>NZ_JAENWL010000229.1 GCF_016650095.1 Clostridium sp.
CCCATAAATGACCATTGAGTATACGTGTCAAGAACAACAAGTCCGGTTACACAGGTAGCGGAGGTTGATGTAAAGAACGCATTGATAAAGCCAGCGGGTATGTTATTACGGCTTGCTATGGGTAAAGATAATAACAATGTTCCAATGGCAATTACCAAGAAGTATCCAAGGGCGATCATTTGAGGATAGTTTGATAATTTTAACTTTCTTGTGTATTTTCTCATAATTCCCTCTTGGCCTATTGCATCACACTTTGATAAATCATCTGTGCTGTAATATTTTCACGGGGCATGTACCTGATCTTCTCACTCATGAACATACCTTCATTTTTTCGGTCATTACAAAGACTAATAATTTTCTCCACGTTATATACTTTCTTCCCAATTTTGCACAATACCATATTATCCATATCGCTTTCTGATAAGGCAAACAGATAACGGAAGCTCTGCTCCTTTTCAAGTAGGAATGGCTCTGCTAAGATCAATATAGGTATGGTATTATTATGTAAAATATCAATAATTTGTTTTGCAATATCGGTTGTTCCGAGTACTATAGCAACCGGGCATATTTCATCGTCCTCAATCTTAAAACCACCTTTTTCTAAAAACTTATCTAATTTGGACATAAGATGTCCAATATAAACAAGTGGAATTAGAAATCCAATAACTAGTAGCATCCACATATCTTCACCTTCTTATAAATTACTTTATGATACTATTCTAATGTTTTACGTATTAAGATTGTATTAATATGCACCATATTGATATAAGTAAAATATAAAGATTAAGTATAATCATATTAAGATTGTATAAAGATGAGCTGATACAAAGAATAAGCAAACTATGATTATGTAATCTCATTCTCATAAAATGACACTATATATGATATAATCACATAAACATAACAATTTAACCCGACATGGAAAATGCAGCAGTTTTAGGTGTGATGTTTATTTTAGTAAATATATCTGTGTTTATTATTGCAGACCTTTTATCCCGTAAGAAAAATAAGATTGAGAATTATTTATTTGAATAATATAGAATGATGCAAAATTTAAGGGAAGTGCAAAATGGAATGACAATAAAAATTCAAAAGAGGAAAATATATTTATGAAGATTATTCTAAATAATATTTCAAAAACATATGGAAAACAAAAGGTTTTGGATAATATCAGTTTTGAAGTTAAAGAGGGCGAGCTACTTTCGATTTTAGGTGAATCGGGTGCAGGTAAAACAACCATTCTCCGTATCATAGCTGGACTTCTTACACCAGATGCAGGAAGCATCTTCATTGACAATATAGATGTAACTAATCATTTGCCTGAAAAAAGGGACATTGGGTATATTTTTCAGTCACCTTTACTTTTTCCTCATATGACGGTAGAAGAAAATATATGCTTTGGCCTTGAAGTGAAAAAGTGGGATAAAAAAAGAATGATGGAAAGAACTCAGCAGCTTCTTGCACTTTTACAGATTGAAGGGCTTGAAAAGAGGATGCCATCTGAAATTTCTGGAGGACAACAGCAGAGGGTTGCAATAGCAAGAGCATTAGCACCAAGGCCCAGAATCTTATTGATGGATGAGCCATTTTCTAGTCTTGATCCGAGGCTTCGGAGTGAAATGGGGGAACTAATTAAAAAAATACAGCATACTGAAGGCGCTACCATTATATTTGTAACCCATGACAGAAATGAAAGCCTTGAGCTATCCCATTTAATTGCAATCCTTGTAAAGGGACGCATAGTACAATTGGATACACCGCAAAACATTTATTATAAACCTATAAACAAAATTACAGCATTGTATATGGGAGAGTGTAACTTCATTTCAGGTAAAATGGATGGGAATGCTTTTAATAGTAGTATTGGAAATTTTATGGCCCGGACAGTTACAAACGAAAACGTGGAACTTCTTCTAAGACCGCATCAGATTAAATTTGATTTTAGTGGAAATAATTACACTGTAGAGAATTGTATAGTAACAGGCAAAGTAGCAATTTATACCGTTTCAGATGGTAAGACAAGCTTACTTGTTGAAGCTTTTTCAAATGAGGTTTTAAAGTTAGGACAAAGGGTAGGGTTGATATTTCCAACAAATGACCTTCACTTTATTATAAATATAAAAAGAAATAATTAAGTACTTGGCACTGACATAATTGTTGGTGTTATTTTTTCGCTTATTTAAATGGTAATCAAGTAATATAGTTAAAAATAAATTAGAGAAACTTTGTATATGGAAATATTTATAAAAGTATATAGCATCATGTAAAATAATGTTACAATATTCATAAGAGTTGTTTCTAAGTGTAAGAAATTAAGGGAAAGAGGAGGTAACTACAGAATATGGATAATAAATCACTTAAAATAATAGGTGCAGCAGGTATACTAATTGGAGTAGCATATGTAATAGGTAAGAATGTTTGGGAAGATAAAAATACTCCAATAGCAGTATTTAAATATACAGCATTAACAGGAAAGATAGAAAGACTAAAGTAAAGAGTTTAATAGGAGGTTCTAATATGAACAAGACCGGTAAAGGATTCCTATTGGTCATGGCGTTATGTATATTTATGATATCAATCATGCCCATAAAAGCCTCTGCAAATTCTGCAGAACCGCCATCATTGGTTATACTCATTAATAATCCGCCAGACGATCTTTCAATTGTATTGGTGTCCAATAAAAATCAACCAGAAGCGAGAGTTCGGCGGGTTGCATGGGAAGGATATTATGCTTTTTATTCGAGAGATATGAAGGCAAGTGGCGTGTACACGTTCAAGGTCACCACAAATGTGGAAAGCTTTGAATATAAACTTGATGCGCCCTTGCAGGGTTATAATAACGTGTTTACCTTGGACCTATCCAATAGGGAGTTTACACCTGGAAAATATCCATTTCGCTCGGTGCTCTTGGTGTCAATACGGGTACTGCTTACGCTTCTGCTTGAGGGCATTATTTTTTGGCTTTTCAAATTTAGACAAAAGAGAAGTTGGGTTATATTTGTTGCTATCAACCTTGTTACACAGGGTGTATTGAATATTATTTTGAATAGCAGTTCGCTGATGCCAAGCTATTTGATTTTTACTTTAATTATAGGTGAGGTATTTGTGATTGCGACTGAAATGACTGCGTTTCCTATTTTCATTCATGAGCATAAAAAGAGCTATATCTTGATTTATGTTTTTATCGCAAATCTTATAAGCTTAATTGCCGGTGGTTATATTATATCGGTTTTGCCGGTTTAGATCCTTCTTTAAAAATAAAAAAAGATTAAAATTTTAAGTTAGAAGTATTTTAGTTGTATCTTTTTTATAATTAAAATAAATAATTATAAAATTATATCGCAATATCAATATATTACGATATAATGATATTGAGTGAGTTAAACAGTGAAATTATGAATATATAAGTATAAATGGAGTTATACGGCATTTGATATTTTTATGTAATGGAAATACAATTAGTTTAATAGAATATATCCTAGGCAACAGAATAAAGCTGAGAGCAATTCATGAATTTATAGGAGGTGTGCTTTAAACCATTTATTTAAAGCATAAATTTGAAGGGGGAAATAAAAATGAAAAAGAAAATATTCGTAGAAGGTATAAGTTGCGTACATTGCGTAAATCATGTCACAGAGGCGCTAATGCAGATTGGGGCGAAAGACGTGGTAGTAAATATTAATAAAAAGCTTGCTACTGCCGAAATAGATGATAATATTACTGATGAAGTTATTAAGGCAGCTATTGAAGATGTAGGATATGATGTTGTACAAATAGAGAAAGCTTAAATAGAAAGATCCATGTAATATGCTGGTACCTACAGAATGAACACTTTGAAAAAATGTTTGACTATAAGTACCAGTTTAATTAATTTTACTCTCCTTTTAAATCTCCATATTTACGGTAGTATGAACATAAGCACTGATTTAATTTTCGGTGTTATTTTTTTATGTTTTTTTAATGGTTATTAGTTACCTTAAAAGTAAAGCATTACTCCGATTTCTTTAATAAGATATTACACAAAATATATGTAGAAATAGCAATATACTATATCGACAAATTATGATATGATTAATTTAAATATTCTGAATTTTTCTATTAATTTATTTTATCCCCCATTAATTTAGGAGGTGTTATAGTGACAAATTATATACAATTAAAAAGAAAAGACATACAGTTATCTTTTGATATCCTTCCTATGTTCACAACTACTATGGAAATTCTGCCTTATGAAAATATTATTGGTCAAAAACAAGCTATTAAATCTATAAATTTAGGACTAGAAATGGATAAGAAAGGATATAATATTTTTATTTCTGGTGAAAGTGGTACCGGCAAGACAAGCTATATCATAAAAAAAGTAGAAGAATATGCAAAAAGTCTTCCATCTCCTCGCGATTGGTGTTATGTATATAATTTCGAAGAAGAAAACAAACCCTTAGCTATTTCCCTTTTAACAGAAACCGCAATTGAATTTAAGAAAGAGTTTGAGGAATTTATTGCTTCCATCTTCAAAGAAGCGCCTACTATGTTTAATAATAAAAGTTATGAACAAAGCAAGATTAATGTTATTGAGAAATATGAAAAGAGTAACATTCATTTCTCTAATGAGTTGTATGATGCTGCTGCGTCATTAAATTTTAGAGTTCAAACAACCCCAGAGGAAGACTTTGTTTTCATTCCCTTAATTAATGGTAAAGATATGGACTCAGAAACCTACAACAAATTTTCTGAATCAGAAAAAGGTATTATAAATGAGGATTCAAACAAACTAAAATTAATCTCATATGAAGTACAAAATAATATGCGAGCTTTAAATAAAGAAATGGATACGGAATTACAAGACCTAGATGATGCTATTACAGCAAGTCTCATCGATAACAAAATCAGTATGATTAAGAATAAATATGGTTCTAATGATAAAGTAAAACGCTTTTTAGAGCTACTTCATCAAGACATTATGGAAAATATATATATGTTTTTAGATTATATGGATGAAGATAAACAGAAAGCTCAAGATAAAAATTTCTTTAAAAGATATGAAGTAAATGTTCTTGTAACAAACAGAGAAGGAAAAGGTGCTCCTGTTATTTTTGAGAATTCTCCTGAGTATAATAATATATTTGGTAAGATAGAATATAAAAATGATATGGTTAGTATCGTCACCGATTTTACTATGATTCAATCAGGGAGCTTACATCGTGCAAATGGAGGGTTCTTGATTATGGATGCTGAGCAGTTTTTCTCTAATCCTATTTCTTGGAAAGTATTAAAGAGATGTTTAAAATCTGATTCCATTATACTTGAAAATGCTAAATCCAATTTAGAATTATACCCTATCATCAGCTTAAGTCCAGAAGACATTCCCCTACAGGTTAAAATTATCCTTATTGGAACAAATATGTCTTATTCTATTTTGAACGGCAATGATGATGATTTTAATGAATTATTTAAAATTAAAGCTGAGTTTGACCATCAAATAGAAAATGAAAAAGAAAACTTACAAAAGATATTAGGTTTCATAACTCACTATATTACTGAAAATTCTCTTTTACACATTACGAGAAATGGGATTATTGAAATTTTACGTTACGCAGCTAGACTAGCTGAAAATAGAGCCTATTTAACTGCTTCTATGAACAAAATTCTTGAAATTATTGATTTAGCTTCAGTGCTAGCGCGAAAGCAAGGAGTTAATTTGATTGATGAATCTCATATTTTAGGTTCCATTGAAGAATTTCAAAATATGCATAATCTTTATAAGAAAAAAATATTGGAAATGTATAAAAATCGGTTGTATATAGTGGATTTAAAAGGTACTAGAGTAGGCCAAATTAATGGATTATCTGTAATAGATACTGGAGATTGTGCTGTTGGACAACAACACAAAATTACCGTAGCGACCTATGCTGGCAAAAAAGGTATTATTAATATCGAAAGAGAAGCAAATATGAGTGGTAGCATTCATAGTAAAGGAATTCTCATTCTATCTGGTTTTGTGGGAGAATTATTAGGACAAACTATTCCACTTTCATTTAATGCTAGTATTGTATTTGAACAATTATATTCTGGAATTGAAGGAGATAGTGCTTCTGGTGCTGAACTTATTGCATTATTATCCAGTCTTTCTGATTTTCCAATA
>NZ_JAENWL010000057.1 GCF_016650095.1 Clostridium sp.
AACCAGTTTAGCATGGTAAAACATTAACGAATTAACAATAATCAAAATCCTCAATATTGATTTTAAGAAGGGTTATTGGATGGCAATAAAGAATATTAGTAGTATTAAGTAAATTAATAAAGTTGGAGGGAAAACATATGAAAACAATTCAAATTAATGGAAATGAACTTACTTTAGAACAAATAGTGATGATTGCAAGAAGAGGATGCAAGGTTGAATTAACGAAGGAAGCAGAAGAAAGAGTTAATAAATCTAGAAATATAGTAGATAAAATAGTTGAAAATAATAAAGTGGTGTATGGTATTACTACTGGCTTTGGTAAGTTTAGTGATGTTACAATATCAGGAGAAGATTGCAAGGAACTACAAAGAAATTTAATAATTTCTCATTCTTGTGGAACTGGAAAAGCTTTTTCAAAGGATATCACAAAAACTATAATGTTATTAAGAGCAAATGCACTTTCAAAAGGTTATTCTGGAATAAGACTAAGTACATTAAAAACTCTAATAGAGATGATTAACAAAGGAGTTAACCCAATAATTCCTGAAAAGGGCTCACTTGGAGCATCAGGAGATTTAGCACCTTTGGCTCATATGGTTCTTCCAATGCTAGGCGAGGGACAAGCAGAATTTAATGGTGAAATTTTAACAGGTAGAGTGGCTATGGAAAAGGCAGGAATAGACATAATAGAGCTTACTGCTAAGGAAGGGTTAGCACTTATAAATGGCACACAAGTTATGACTGCAGTGGGTGCACTAGCTGTATATGATAGTATAAATTTGTTAAAGATAAGTGACATTGCAGCATCATTAACTTTAGAAGCGCTGCGGGGTGTAAAAGATGCATTTGATCCAAGAACACATAGTATAAGGCCTCATCAAGGTCAAATTCAAACTGCAAAAAATATTTTAAATCTTACTGAGGGAAGTACATTCATGACATCTCAAGGAGAAATAAGAGTACAAGATGCTTATTCATTAAGATGTATACCTCAAGTTCATGGTGCAAGTAAAGATGCATTAGAGTATATTAAAAGCAAAGTTGAAATTGAAATTAACTCCGTTACAGATAACCCAATAGTTACTGAAGAAGGGGATGTTATTTCAGGAGGCAATTTCCATGGACAACCTATGGCAATAAGCTTTGACTTTTTAGGAATAGCTATGGCGGAAATGGCTAGTATCTCAGAAAGAAGGCTCGAGAGACTTATTAATTACCAACTAAATGATTTACCTGCTTTTTTAGTGAAAGTAGGTGGCTTAAATTCTGGATTTATGATAACTCAATATGCAGCGGCAGCCTTAGTGTCTGAAAATAAAATTTTAGCACATCCAGCTTCAGTTGACTCTATTCCATCTTCTGCAAATCAGGAAGACCACGTAAGTATGGGAACCATTGCAGCTAGAAAAGGGAGAGATATTATTGAAAATGTTCAAAGAGTTTTGGCAACTGAGATTATGGCAGCCTGCCAAGCTATAGATTTTAGAGAAGGTTTTACTTTAGGAGTTGGTACAAAAGAAGCTTATACTATTGTTAGAGAAAACATAGAGTTTATGGAAAGAGATATTGTTATGTACCCAGAATTAGATAAGATTACTGATTTAATTGTGAGTGGCTCTATAGTGGAGAGAGTAGAACAAAAGGTGAAAGTTTTAGTTTAAATTAGGATAAATATTAAAATAGAAAATAAACTTAGGAGGAAAAGATAATGGCAAAAATAGTTGAATGTATTCCTAACTTCAGTGAAGGAAGGAATAAACAAGTAATTGAAAAAATAGTTGATGCAGTAAGAAACACAGAAGGAATAAAACTATTAGATTATTCTTCTGATAGTGATCATAATAGAACTGTTGTTACTTTCTTTGGATCACCAGAAAAAGTTGAACAAGCTATAATAGACATGGCATCAAGAGTTTATGAAAATATTGATATGACACAGCATGAAGGCGCACATCCTAGAATGGGAGCTTTAGATGTAGTACCTTTCGTACCAATTAGTGATGTAACTATGGATGAATGTGTAGCTTTAGCTAAAAGGGTAGGTAGTAAAATAGCAAGTAAATTTGAAGTTCCAGTTTATCTATATGAAAAAGCAGCTTCAGCAACTCATAGAGAAAATTTAGCTGTAGTGAGAAAAGGACAATATGAAGGTTTCTTTGATAAAATTAAAGAGGATAAGTGGGAACCGGATTACGGGAAAGCTGAAGTAAATGTAAAGGGTGGCTGTGTTGCAATTGGTGCAAGAGTACCACTAGTAGCTTTTAATGTTAATTTAGACACAGATAACCTTGAAATTGCTGACAAAATCGCTAAGATTGTTAGACATATTGGTGGAGGTTTAAGGTTTGTAAAAGCTATGGGAGTAAAACTTGAAGATAGAAACATAGTACAAATATCTATGAACTTAGTTAATTATGAAAAAACTGCAGTTTATAGAGCTTTTGAAATGGTTAAAATGGAAGCAAAACGTTATGGTGTTCAAGTAGTTGGAAGTGAAGTTATTGGACTACTTCCAATGGAAGCGTTAATTCAATGCGCTGAATACTATTTACAAATAGAAAATTTTTCAATGGATCAGATTTTAGAAAAGAGAATTTGGGAATAAATATTAGAAATTTAGGCATCTTAAATAAATAATAAAATAAGATGCCTAAATTTATATGTGGATGGGGGAAGTACATTGGATATTATAATTAAAAATATTGACTGCTTAGTTACATGCGCCGGGAGTCATAGTAAAAAAGGTAAAGACATGAAAGATGCTAAAATAAAGGAAAATGGTTACATTGTCATTGAAAATGATAAAATAAAAGCTGTAGGCGAAGGTGAGGGGTACAAGGAATATATAACTAGTGAAAGCACAGTTATTGATGGACGATTTAAAACTGTTACACCAGGGCTTATAGACCCTCATACGCATGTTGTATATGCTGGTTCAAGAGAAAATGAACTGCCTTTAAAGCTTAATAAGGTGGGATATATTGAAATATTAAATAGTGGTGGTGGAATACTAAGCACAGTTGAAAATACTAGAAGGATTGAAATAGATCAACTTGTAGAAGAAAGTAAAAAAAGACTGGACATAATGCTTAAACATGGAACCACTACAATTGAGAGTAAATCCGGATATGGTCTTGATTTAGAAACAGAAGTTAAAATTCTTCAGGTGAATAAAACTTTAAATAAAATACATCCTATAGATGTAGTATCAACATTTATGGGAGCACATGCGCTTCCAAAGGAATACAAAATGGACCGAGAAGCCTATATTGGGTACATAATTAATAAAATGATTCCATATATAAGCGAAAATAAGCTTGCAGAATTTATTGATTGTTTTTGTGAGAAAGGCGTTTTTTCTGTGGAAGAGTGCAGACGCATTTTAAAAGCTGGGAAAAAGGCTGGATTAAACATAAAAGTCCATGCAGACGAAGTAGAAACGGTAAAGGCGGCTGAACTTGCAGGTGAGCTAAAAGCAACCTCTGCAGAACATTTAGTTGCAGCTTCGGATGAGGGAATAAAGGCACTAGCTAAAAATGAGGTGGTTGCTGTGTTATTACCATCAACTTCCTTCTATTTGATGTTAAACAATTTTGCTAGAGCTAGAAAAATGATAGAGGAAGGGGTGGCTGTATCACTCGCTACAGACTGTAATCCTGGAACTTCGCCTACAGAATCATTACAAACGGTTATGACCTTTGCATGCTTTGGTATGAAAATGTTTCCAGAAGAGATTATTAATGCAATGACAATCAATGCGGCTTGTGCCATTAATCGAGAAAGTGAAATCGGTAGCATAGAAGTAGGAAAAAAAGCTGATATTGTTGTTTTTAATAGTAAAAATCTTAATTATTTAATATACCATTTCGGTGCTAATGCTGTAGAATCAGTAATAAAAAATGGTGAAATTGTAATACAAAATTAAGTTTTAAGAAAGGAGAATAGAATATGTTAGATCAAAAAACTGTTAAAGAATTTATTGAAGAATTAGGATCAAATTCACCTGCACCTGGAGGTGGAAGTGTTGCGGCTCTTGGCGCATCACTAGGTAGTGCACTAGGCGCTATGGTATTTAATTTAACTGTAGGTAAGAAGGTATATAATGAATATAGCGCTAATGATAAAATGAAGATCGACGAAAGCTTAGTGGAGTGCCTTAAGTATCAGGACAAATTCTTAGAGCTCATGAATAAAGATACAGAGGATTTTTTAATTTTGATGTCAGCTTTTAAACTTCCGAAAGAAACTGGCGACGAAAAGAAATTAAGAAGTGTTAAAATACAAGAAGGATATCAAAAAGCATTAGAAGTTCCTATGAGTGTTGCAGAAGAAGCATACAAGATATATGATTATGTTGAAGTAGCAGCGAAGTTAGGTAACAAAAATGCGATCTCTGATGCGGGGGTATCAGCTTTAATGCTTCAAGCATCTATTGAAAGTGCAATTTTGAATGTTAAGATAAATCTTTCAAGTATTAAGGATGAAACTTATAAAGGCGATATTAATTCTAGATGCAACGAATTAATAAAACAGGGAAGATTAAAACGAGATGAAATATTATCTGTTGTTAATGAAAGTATGTAATGGGCGTGAAAATATAATAATTGTTATATAGTTCACCATAGTAAGTATTTATGCTATAATTTAAACGAACTTTAAAATATAATTTAACGACATTTCAGAAGTAAGTCTCCACCTTTTTTAAGAGGAGATTATATATTATAATAAAAAGAACTTCAGTGGGTGTATAAAAGTACTTCTGAAGTCGTTAACATTGCAGCATCGAAGATGATGAACAGCTGCGCAGGTGATGATTTAATAAGTGTGGGAGAGAATAAATGATAGATTTGTTTAATAAGAAAATATGTGAATTATATAATATTATTTTGAGTCCAATAGATGACATATTCAAACTAACTGCTTTAAAAAATTATAAAAGAAAAATAGAAGTATCACAGCAAAAGAGTTTTGGTGAATCTTATTATGTGTTTATTAAAAACAATAAGGAAAAAGGCACAGTGTACACGCCAGAACCTATAGCTTCTTATATGATAGAAAATACCATTAAGGTAGAACAGATATTAAGAAACCCATATATAAAAATCGTGGATCCTTCTTGTGGCACAGGGAATATATTAATTTGTTGTTTTAAACTTCTTAAAAATTTATACAAAGAAAATTTAAACTCAATAAATGAAAAAAATAATTTGAATTTAAGAGTGCAATGCATTGATGAACATATAATAAAAAATAATTTATATGGTTTTGATATTGATGGTATAGCTGTAAAGATTCTTATTATAGATTTATACGAATTAAGTCAGGGGAGCATATCCAGTAATATTTTTAATATGGATTTTTTATTATATGAAAATGAACAGAAATATGATATTTTCATAGGCAATCCACCTTATGTAGGTAAGAAGTCTATAGATAAGGAGTATGCAGCTTATTTGAAAATTAGATATAGTGAAGTGTATAGAGATAAAGGGGATTTATCCTATTGCTTTTTCCAAAAGGCAATAGAAGACCTCAGTGAGCATGGAAAGTTAACTTTTATTACTTCAAGGTACTTTTTAGAATCACCTAGTGGAGAAGATTTGAGAAAAGTTTTAAAAGAAGTATGCACTATAGACAAAATTATTGATTTCTACGGAATAAGGCCATTTAAAAATATAGGTATAGACCCTGTCATTATGTTTATAACAAACTATCAAAATGAGGATAATGAAATTGAAATTATAAAACCAATAAACTTAACAGGTGAAAATAAAAAAGAGTTTTATAACAGTATATTTCTGAAAAATGGAAATAGATTTAAATGTTTTCTTCTTAATAAAAACGCATTAAATGACAAGGGATGGGTTCTAATAGATGATAAACAAAGAAATATAATAAGTAAAATAGAACAAAGATGTATTACTCACCTAAGTAATATTTGTGATAGTTATCAAGGAATAATAACTGGTTGTGACAAAGCCTTTGTAGTTAACAATGAAATTGTGCAAAGGGAAAACATTGAAAACAATATAATAAAACCTTGGATTAAAAGTAGTTACATAGAAAAAAATTATGTTTCAAGACAAGATAGTTATATAATATATTCAGATCTAATTAGTGATCCACAAAAATATCCTTCTGCAATAACTTATATCGAATTGCAAAAGGATAAGCTATTAAAAAGAAGAGAATGCCAAAGGGGCATTAGGAAATGGTATGAACTTCAATGGGGCAGAAATCAAAACATATTTGAAGGAGAAAAGATAGTGTTTCCCTTTAAAGCAAGCAGTAATAGATTTTCATTTGACAAGGGAAGTTATTTTAGTGCGGATGTATATGCGTTGATATTAAAAGAAAATATCCCCTTTACTTATGAGATTTTACTATATTTATTAAATAGTAAAATTTATGAATTTTATTTTAAGACATTTGCAAAAAAACTAGGGGAAGATGCTTATGAGTATTATCCAAATAATTTAATGAAGTTATGCATCCCAGCTATGATAGATTTTAATTGCGAAGATGAAAATTATTTATATGATTATTTTCACTTTAGTGAAGAAGAAAAAAAGATTATACTTGGAGAGGTATAATCTCTTTCATTTTAGGAAGAAAAGTTGCTATATATATTATTGGGAGGTGCTTGTGTGGGAATCATAATAAGTGAAAAAGCTTTAAAATACTTAAAAAAGAACGATGCAAAATCCGTTATTATTTATACAATTAAAAATGAGACAAGTGCAGGATGAGGTTGTGGAAGTACTAAAAAGTACTATGTCCCTTCCGTGCGAATGGGATTTGATACTCGCAACCTAAAAGAATACTCACCTTACTATAATAATGGGTTTAAAATACAGTTATCTAATAATATACAAACAAATGAGGAAGACATAATAATTGTTGATATAGAAAAAATATTATTTATACAGAATCTGATTGTAAATGGTATAGACATTAAAATGATATGAGTGAAATATATAATATTAAAAGTTGGCATATGTATTGCTACATGTATAAAGTAAATATTAATACTTAGGAGGAATTATTGTGACAAATTTAGAAAAACTAAACAAAGTGTTATTTGATACATTTGATTTTAAAAAAATTGAGGATATAAATGATGATTTAGGACCAGATGAAATAGAGTCTTGGGATTCTTTAGGACATGTTGAACTTATAACAAGTATAGAAGAAACTTTTGACGTAAGTTTAGATGTAGTAGATATCTCTAGAATGTATACTATAGGAGGTATTAAGAAGATAGTTGCAAAATATGGCATTTTGATATGACCTTTACAGATTACATTTTTGAATTTTCATCAAAACTTGATAAAACTTCTATAATTTTTGGAAAAGAAATAAGTTATAGTGAAATTTTTGAAAGTGTAATTAAGAAAGCTTCTTTTATAAAAAGTAAGAAACTTTCTAAAAATGATGCTGTACTTTTGGTTTCAGAGAATTCTAATTTTTTTATTGAGAACTATTTTGGAATAATTAAGAGCGGATTTATCTGTATTCCTATTAATCCAGCTTTAAATAGTAAAGAAGTAAAGTATATTATAGACTCTCTAAATATTAAACTTATTTTTACTCAAAATAAATTTAGAGAAAAAATAAATGGATTAGTTTGTAATAATGTTGATATCTACACAGAGCACGATGAGTTTAATTTTAGTTGTGAATATGAAAATAATTATAGTGAGGTTATAAATATAGAAGAAGATGTGGCTGTAATATTATTTACTTCGGGATCAACAGGAAACCCAAAGGGGGTAATGCTTACCCATTATAACCTCATGTATAACACAAATTCTATAATAGAATATCTCAAACTTACAAAGCAAGATAGAGTTGAAATGGTACTACCTTTTTATTATTGCTACGGTACTTCAATATTGCATACCCACTTTAGGGTAGGAGGAAGCCTTGTAATTAATAATAAATTTATGTTTCCACAAACAGTTATTGAGGATATAAATAATTATAATTGTACTGGATTTTCCGGGGTTCCTAGCACTTATCAAATACTGCTTAGAATGACAGATATAGTGAAAACTAAGGTTCCTTCTTTGAGGTATATAACTCAAGCTGGAGGGAAGCTCCCAGAAATTTTTATAAAACAGTTTATAGATGTTTTAAAAGGAGTAGATATATTTATAATGTATGGTCAGACTGAGGCCACGGCAAGGTTATCTTATTTACCACCACATTTGATTAATAAAAAAATGAATTCTATTGGACTCGGAATTAAAGGAACAAAACTGGTGGTTTTAAATAGTGAAGGAAGCCCAGTTAAACCTGGCGAAATAGGTGAGGTTGTTGCTAAGGGTGGGAATATAATGAAGGGTTATTTCAATGATAAGGAAGAGACCGATAAAGTAATAAAACAAGGATACTTATACACTGGAGATTTAGCAAAGGTGGATGATGATGGGTATATATATATAGTTGCAAGAGAAAAAAATATTATTAAAAGTGGTGGAATTAGAATAAGTCCAAGAGAAATAGAGGATATAATATTACAAATACCAGAGGTAGTAGAATGCGCTATTATTGGAGTAGAAGATGATATTTTAGGAGAAGCAGTAAAGGCTTTTGTTGTATTAGTAGAAAATAAACCTTTAATAGATGTTAAATATATATTAGACTTTTGCAGAAAACAATTACCGTCATATAAAACTCCAAGACATATAGAATTTTTAAACGCTCTTCCAAAAAATTCTTCCGGTAAGGTGTTAATAAAAAAACTTAGGTAAAAGTAAGAGATGAAGCAAAAATAAGAGGGTGAATTAATTGGAGGATTTAGAATTAATAGATAATCTAGTGCTTGGAGAACAATTTAATATAGAACAGAAAAAGAAGGAAAAACTACTTCTAAATATTATCTTGTCTCAACTAGAACACAATCAAGAGAATTTAAACATAAAAGCTATGTATGATAAATTAGGTATAGATATTAATAGTATTAAAACACTTGAGCAGGTTCCCTATATACCTGTAAATATGTTTAAATGCTTTGATCTTCGAATATGCGAAATTGAGCAGGTGGTAAGAATACTAAACTCTAGTGCTACCACCACAGGAATTCCTAGTAAAATATATTTAGATAAAAAAACCTCAATAAGACAAACGCAAGGGTTAATAAGTACACTAATAAGTTTTTTAGGATCTAAAAGAAGACCCATGCTTATAGTAGATAGTGCAGATAGCAATAAAAAAGGCGATAATATAACTGGACGTGGTACGGCTATAAGGGGGATAAGTACTTTTGCAAGTAAATCCTTTTATGTTATGGACAAAGATAATAATGAACTTAAATTGAATATAGATATACTTCGGGAGTTTGAAAGAAAATATAAGAATGAGGAAATTTTAGTTTATGGATTTACATATATAATGTGGACGAAATTTTTAAAAGTATTAAAACGAGAAGGAATACAACTAGATATGCCGAGGTTAAAGTTGTTACATAGTGGTGGATGGAAAAAACTTATTTCAGAGAAAGTTGAAAAGGAAGTGTTTTCAGAAACTGCAGCGCAGATATTTAATACAAGTGCAGCGAATGTTATAGATTTTTATGGAATGGTAGAGCAATCAGGGGTAGTTTTTATTGATTGTCAGTATGGACATAAACATGTACCTAATTTTGCTGAGGTTATTATAAGAGATGTACAGACTTTAGAAGAAGTTAAGTTTGGTGAAACAGGGCTTATAGAGGTAATGAGTATTCTAGGAACTAGCTATCCATCGCAAGCTATTTTAACTGAGGATATTGGTGAATTCATTGGCATAGATGATTGTCCTTGTGGCAGGAGTGGAAAGTACTTTAAGTTTAAGTCAAGAGTAGACAAGGCGGAAGTTAGAGGCTGTGGAGATACCTTTGCGGAACGGGAGGTCGGAAGATGATAAATTGTTATGAACTAAATGGAGAATTTCATGAAAATGGAATTAAATTCAAAGACTTTAATGAAATAGATACCTGTTTAAATAAGAATTTTGCAGAGCTCCATGAATTTCCGGTGCAAGCTATAATACTAATTATAAATGAATACAGCAAGAAAATTGCAAGGAGCAGAGAAGTATTAAGAATGGAAGGGGTTCCATTCTTATGTTTTTATTTAAAAAAAGTAAATATTGAAAAACAGTTAAAACTTAACTTAGGAAACATTGAATATATAAATAATTTTATACAAGTAGATGATGAAAAATATATTAAAGCCCAACCAAAAGGCACAGTATGTCATTGGATGGCTGGAAATGTGGCCACTCTTGGAATTTATTCAGTACTTCAGAGTATATTATGCAAAAATGGCAATATTCTTCGTGTGTCTAAGGAATGTGTTAGTGAAATATATGAATTATTAATGGTTTTGGATAATATTGTGGTTGAGTATGAGGGAAACACTTATTGCTCTAAGATTATATTAAAAAATATTGCTCTAATTTATTTTAATAGTGAAGATAAATATCTTAATTCACAAATGTCTTTAAAAGCGGATGTACGAATGGTTTGGGGTGGTAAAACAGCTGTAGATGCCATTTCAATTTTATCTAAAAAAACTACTTGTAAGGATTTAATCTTTGGTCCTAAGTATTCTTTTGCAGTTTTTGATAAATCAGCAATTGAAAGTGAGGACTTTGAAGAATATTTAGAAAATATGGTTACAGATATAATTGCGTTCAAGCAAAAGGCATGTTCTTCCCCTCAGGTATTATTTTTAGAAAAAAGCAATCTACAAATAGGTGAAATAGCGTTAATTTTAAGTCGGAAATTTGAGAAGATTATTAAAAGATATAATAATCTAGATTTAGAGGAAGCTATAGCTGCAAAAATAATTAATGTAAGAGGTGAATATTCACTAAGTTTGGACAAACAGCTTTGTATAAGTAAAGGACTTCAATATACAATACTAATTGATAGCGAATTAAATCTTGAGGAAGCTATTACAGGACGAACTATTTTTATAAAAGAGATAGATGATATATTTGAGGTGTGTCCTTTGATTACCAAGAATATACAAACCATTGGAATAGCTTCAAAGAATATTGAGAAGACTTTTGATTTTTCAGACCGAGTAACAGCTTTTGGAGTAAATAGAGTCGTAAAAATTGGATATATGAATTTCTATGATTCTCCTTGGGATGGCAGCTTAATAATGAGTGAATTAGTTAGATGGTGTTCGCTAAATATAAAGGGAATGATTTAACATTAGTTTAGAATGGAGGAATAAAATGCCAGATATTAAAAGCTTTTATTTAGGTCAAAGCGAAGAGTATATAAAAAAATTTACAGAGGATGAAGTAAACTCATATGCGGCAATTACAGGAGACTATAATTATGTTCATATGGATGAAGAAAAAGCTAAGAAATCCTTCTTTAAAGGCAGAATCGTTCATGGACAATTAGTTGGAGGAATGATTTCAGCCTTACTTGGAACAAAATTACCTGGGGGAGGTAATATATATTTAGAGCAGAGCTTTGAGTTTTTGAAACCAGTAAGAATTTGCGAAACAATTAAAGCAAAGGTTATTATAACTGAAATAAACGAAAAAAAGAAAATTTTACTACTTGATACCTTTTGCCTAAATGAACAGGGAGAAGTAGTAATAAGTGGGAAAGCAAAGGTCTTAGTGTTGAAATAAAAAATAGTTATTTAATTATACTTTTTCTGATATAATAAATTAAGTTATATTATATATAACTTAATTTTTTATATCTTGAGAGGTGTTTATATGAAAGTAAAAGATGTTATGATAAAAATAAATTTTACACTTAAAGAAAATAATACTTTTTCTGAGGCGTCAAAGTTATTTAGTGAAAACAACGTTGAAGTTATTCCTATAATGGATGAAAGTGAAAAAGTGATTGGTTTTATAACGAAAGATGATATTATTAAGAATTTTATCAAGGGTACTAGCCCTAATATACATATAAAATATTTTATAAATGGCAAAATAAAAATTATTGATGAAGATTCTAATATACAGGATTACATTGAAGAAAAGGAAATTTGTATGGCAGTTGAAAATGCAGAAGGTAACTTTGTTGGCATTTTTAGCGGAGATAATATATTTGAGCAGCGATTAAGCAATGCATTAAAAAAAATAAGTGAGCTAAAGAAAAGATTTAACTGTGATAGTGAATGTGGCGAAACAAAGCTTAATTGCACAGAATTGGATGCAATTATTGAATCATCTTATGATGGTATATTCGTAACCGATGGGAAAGCGAATACATTAAAAATTAATAGATCTTATGAAAATATAACTGGTTTACCAAGAAAAGATATGATAAACAGAAACATGTATGAACTAGAAAAAGAAGGGTATATATCTAAGTCATCCACGCTTATGGTGTTAAAAAATAGAAAATCTAATACTATTGAGCAGGAATTCAGTACAGGTAAAAAGGTGTTGGTTTCTAGTAACCCCATATTTGATGATAAGAATAATATAACCATGGTGGTGACAAATGTACGAGATATAACTAATTTATACGAGTTAGAAGAGCAGCTAGCTAAAAATATGCAGCTAACAGAAAAATATTATTCCGAGATAGAAGCTATGAGAATAGAATATTTAAATTTAACAGAGATCATTGCTAAGGATAAACTAATGATAAATTTATTGGAGCTCGCTAAAAGAGTAGCTAATGTGGATACTACTGTTTTAATATTAGGTGAAACAGGAGTCGGAAAGGAAGAAATTGCTAAATTTATACATAGAAATAGTAGAAGGCAGAACAAAAACTTTATAAAAATTAATTGTGGAGCAATCCCTCAAAACCTTATAGAATCAGAACTCTTCGGATATGTAAAGGGCGCGTTTACAGGGGCTAATAAAGAAGGCAAGATGGGACTTTTTGAAGTGGCAGATGGAGGTACAGTTTTTTTAGATGAAGTTGGAGAACTTCCTTTAGATATACAAGTTAAGCTACTTAATGTACTTCAAGAGGGTGTAGTTGAAAGAGTAGGGGCGGTAAAGCCGATTAAAATTGATGTAAGGGTAATCGCAGCAACTAACAGGAACTTAGAAGATATGACAAAAGAGAAATCCTTTAGGTCGGATTTATATTATCGTCTAAATGTTGTACCTCTAACTGTACCCCCGTTAAGAGATAGGAGAGAGGACATTGTACCTCTAATTCAACATTTTTTATCTCTATTAAATATTAAATATAACTTTGAGAAAACTTTCACTATTGAGGCTGTGAATACACTTTATAATTACAGCTGGCCAGGTAATGTTCGTGAACTTAAAAACATTGTAGAAAGGGTTATAGTTATGAGCAGTAGTGATAAAATTTTCAAAAGTGATTTGCCGATGAAGAACTCTTCGGATTGCATAGAAAAAAATTTTGGATATGAGGACATATGTAATTTAAAAGAGGCAGTTGGAAAAGTAGAAGCTAAACTTATTAGTAAGGCCTTTGATAATGCTGGTAATGTTCGTGATGCCGCAAAAATGCTTGGCATTGATGCTTCTACTTTTGTCAGAAAACGTAAAAAATATGTAGCAAAAGAAATGTTGTAAAAGTGAAACATGTTGCAAAAGTGCAACTATATATGTATACATCTTGTAAAACGTATATGATGTACCAATTTTATAGATTTCAATAAATCGTATTTCTGATATCCGTTGTATTTTTGCAACAAATATTACTTTTTAACAGTAGTATTGTGATTGCTTTCACAATACTACTGTTTTCTTTTAAAAATTACTTGTGAAAATTTTAGCAATAAT